>WJPL01000001.1:0-165682 GCA_009649675.1 Alphaproteobacteria bacterium HT1-32
GTCGCCAGAGGCTGAGAGGGATTCCTTCGTGTCGTCCGTACCGTCAGCCAGATCATCTTCATCCAGCGTGACTGTGTCAGCGACTGTCGGTGTCGCAACTTCAGCCGCTTCCGGAACGTCATCCACAACTGTGACATTGAAGCTGGTTGTTGCTTCATCGCCATCGCCGTCTTCAATATTAAGAGAGAAAGGCAGAGAAAGAGAGTTCTCGCCGCCGGCATTACCATGGTCCAAAGGCCCTTCGAGAGTGAAGGTATACTGGGTGCCGTCATTGCTGAGATCGACTGTGAACACCGGGTTCCCGGCAGCTGTCGCAACAATGGTCTGACCACCATTTTCGATGGAATAATCGATCTGATCGCCACCGGACGTCAGCCCCAGAGCTTCCAGGTCAGAGACATCGATAAAGCTGACCTGCGCCAGCTCCGCATCAGCACCAAAGTCGATATTCAGGTTACCCGTGACAGAAACAGGTTCTTTCGTCGCGTCGGTACCGCTGGCAAGGTCATCTTCATCAACAGAAATCGCATCCGGATTGGCGACCGGCACGTCATCGATAACGCCAACAGAGAAGCTGTCCGTTGATATCTGTCCTTCGGCGTTCTGGACCTCGAAATCAAACGGGAAGCTCTGGATATTCTCACCATCGCCGAATTCATGATCGACGTTGCCCTGAAGAGTGAAGGTGTAGGAATAAGTCCCGTCCCCGTTCACATTCAGGGTAATACTGAAAACCGGATCACCATCAGACGTCGCGGTCACTGTCCGGTTCGTACCATCCAGTTCATATTCGATGGACTCACCATTCGAGGTCAGACCCAGCGAATCGAGATTATCCGGAGTATCCGCAGTAAAGCGCAAATCACCGAATGCCACACCACCGAGATCAATGGTGATCGGCTGCGTAACTGAGAGCGATTCCTTGTCGTCGTCCGTTCCGAACAGCAGATCATCTTCATCGACAACAGCATCCACGACATCAAGAGATGGTGCAGGCGGCGGAGGGGGTGGCGGAGGCGGTGGAAGCGTATCGTCGGGGATAAAGAAGAACGGCTGCGCAACAGGCCCACCACCGTCTTCTGAAGGATCTACACCCTCCGGATCATCAATCTCATCTTCAACGACCTCTCCACCTTCAACCGGGCGTACCGGGCGCTCAATTTCGTTATCAAAAGTAAAGAAAAGCGGGTCTACGTCTTCGGGCGGACGGACTTCATTGGTAACCGTAAAGTCATTCAGGTCGAGATCGGGTAGCGGATTGCCCTGCGGGTCAAAGGGATCCGGCTCTACGAAAACACCGGGAGCTGGCGGGGATTCTTCCGGGACAAGGCCGCCGATCACCTGATCGGTGGTCTGCTGACTGCCCATATTGATATTGGACAGCCCCTGAAGATCTTCCAGGTCTGTATCATTGCCGGCACCCGGGCGCTCAACAGCATCAAGATCAGCAGAGTCGGTTTCCTGCAGAACCGTGAGATCATCAAGATCCTCACGGGCCTCTTCCTCCTCTTCCTCCTCGTCGTCATCGACGGGAGAGGTCTGCGGCTGCTCACCGCCGGCAGCAGCTTGCTGCGGATTGTCCTCAGGACCAGCCTGCTGTTCCTGATTTTCGTCTTCCGGGAGTTCGTCTTCCGGACGCTGTTCGTCAGCCATGTGATTCGACCCTGTACTGTTGTGGACCGAACCTGACCCGGTTGCGATCCGCCTACCCAAAAATGATGTATTCCCACTCAGTCAATATGAAACGCCCATAGCGCCATATCTGTGACGGAAATCACTCCATTAGACGATAAAGTAGGGGACAGGCAGCACGCACAGAAACAAAATCCGCACAACTACCAAAACAGGGGGATCTAATTATTCGAAAATCCGGAAAATCCGGACTAAGGAGCCGCATTGACCCTATATAGGATTATTTATATATTCTTATATTGTGTTTTTATCTGATGCAGACGGATTGCCCGGGATGCTGGCCTCGGTCTCTTCGGAATCATCATCGATGGCATCATCATCGTCCGGAATGCCACCTTGTTCTGATTGTCTCTGGCGCTTGCGATAGGTCCGGATAGCAACCGGTATACTGATCAGATAGCCCGTCAGGAAAAGGGCGAGCGTTGCCCAGGGCGTATTGACGAGAAAGGCCGCGAACAGACCCACTCCCAGCAAAAACGGCAGCACAAACCGTGCGGGGATGCGCCCCTTCTTGAAAGCAAAGGTCGGAACCTTGCTTACCATAAGAATGGAAACGCCTGCGAGAAACAGCGTCACAAATGCCGGATGGGAAAACAGGGCCGCATCCGTCACAAAGGACATTACCAGCGGCAGAAGAACCAGCCCTGCCGCCATTGGCGCCGGGACACCGACAAAGAAATTTTCAGCCCATTTAGGCGGCGCAGCATCCAGTGCCGTGTTGAAGCGCGCCAGCCGAAGCGCACAGCAGACAGCATACAACATGACAGGCCCCCAGCCGAACGGATCAGCCGATTGCATGGTCCAGAAATACAGCACCATCGCCGGCGCAACCCCGAAACTGACGACATCAGAGAGAGAGTCCAGTTCTGCACCGAATTTACTGGAGCTTTTAAGCAGCCGCGCCATACGACCATCGAGACCGTCAAAGACGGCAGCCAGCGCCACCGCGAAAGCAGCCGCTTCCCATTGCGCCTGCTGGGCAAAACGAATCGCCGTCAGCCCTGCACAAAGCGCCGCAACGGTAAGCATATTCGGGATCAGCACATTGATCGACATCCCCCGTAATGGGCGGCGGCCAGTCATCTTACCGAACCTCGGCGGAGCGCTGCTTCTCGCGCGATTTCAGATCCGCGAGCACCGTTTCGCCTGCAATCGCACGCTGCCCGACGGACACCAGCGGGTTCACACCCTTCGGCAGATAGACATCAACGCGACTGCCAAAACGGATCATGCCAATCCGCTGACCGGTCACAACCCGCTGATTGTCCTCAAGATCACAAAGGATACGTCGTGCGACCAGACCCGCAATCTGCACGAAAGCCACTTCCTTACCGGAATCGGTCTCAAGCAGAATCGACTGCCGTTCGTTATCTTCACTGGCCTTGTCGAAAGAAGCGTTCAGGAAGGCACCCGGACGGTAGGCAAGACGTTTGACCACACCTTCAACCGGGGCACGGTTCACATGAACATCAAAGACATTCATGAAAACGGCAACACGTGTCAGCGCCTCATTACCCATATCCAGCTCAGGCGGCGGAGAAGCAGCAACAATGGACTGCACAACCCCGTCAGCCGGGCTGATCACCAGACCATCACGGTCCGGCGTATACCGGTCCGGATCACGGAAAAAATAGATGCACCATACTGTGAGAACGAGACCAAGCCATCCAAGGGGCTCCCAGACAAGTCCTCCAAGGAGCACAGAGACAATCGCGAAGAGCACGACAAACGGCCAGCCCTCGCGATTGATGGGCACCAGTACAGACTTGATCGTATCCATGATATTTCCTCGATTTTCGAATCAGTTAATCAACACCATTCAGATGGTGTGAAATGTTTCAGCGTCAATTTGCCGCAGGCAGCGTAAATATCTGACCCGGATAAATCAGATCGGGATCACCGATCTGATCATCGTTCGCCCGGAATATATCGACAAAGCTAAAACCGGAACCATAAGTGCGCCGGGCTATCCGCCAGAGACTGTTACCCGGCTGGACAATAACGAACGAACCCTCGGGAAGGTTCGAAATTGGTTCTGCCCGGGCAAAGGGTATCTCCAAGCGGGAGCGCACACTACCTCCATCCGCGACCTGGTCAACGCGAAGTTTGTACGTTCCCGGCGGAATAGGCTGCGCCGGGGTTACCGCCCACTGACCATCACTTTGCCCCTCGGATGCGCCGACAAACTTATTGTCGAGATACAGTTGTACGCGGGCGCCTTCCGGTGCCTGCCCCTGAATGTTCAGTTCACCCTTGTCATTGTAATCAATCGAATCGAGTGAAAGTTCCCCAGACCGGACACCTTCTTTAGGTCCCTGCAGAATTTTCGCCTGTCGGCCAGCTTCCCGGGACAACTCGACAACGACAGGATTTTGTCCTGTCGACTGGCTCTTCGCCACGACACCCTCATTCCCGACACCGGGCCCCGTCGCATCGCCTGCCGTCGTTCCTGTTCCTGACGACAGGGACGCCTGATCCTGCGGCACGACAACGACGCCGGAGCCTCCCGCCCCGACCGACGAATCCGATGGTCCGGGAATCGACATGACGACAACCGTTTCTGAATCCTTGCGCTCACCATCAGCGGTTGTTGCCGACAGGGATAACTGACGATTACCCGGCGCCAGCGGCTTGTCAGGTACAAAGACCCACTCACCACGCTGATCGGCCGTTACCTTGCCGATAACCTTGTCATCTTCCCGAATCTCAACCGAAGCACCCGGCGCGGCGCGGCCGGCCATAACAGCATCGCCTTTCGGATTGACCCGCACGATATCATAACTGGGCGACGGAGAGGTCTGCGTCGTCCCGGGCCCTGCATCGTCAGGTTTTGGTGTATCACCGCCGGCAGTCTTACCCGGCTTTGCGCCCGTGGCATTCTGTTCTGTCCCGGAAGACGGAGAAACAGCCGTCGCAGACGGCGCCGAAGCAGCAGTTTCAGACTGAGCACCATCAACAGGCGCATCTGCGACATCCGTTCCGGTCTCCCGAAAGTTGAGCAGCAGGGCGACGATAATCGCAACAAGTCCAATGACAGCCAGATAGATCGTAGGACGCAAGGCCCGAACTCCGCCAGATGAGTGTGGTCAGAGACTACAGGCTTGATCGGAAGCGCGCAAATTCTGACGCACTTCTCTCGGTTGTGAGGCCTGAGACATACGGTATTCTACTCCTGTAACTGAGAAACCGGACATCAGAACCGCAACGGGCAGAGGCGAATGAACACAAAACAAACATCCCCCGTCTGGGATTTCCCGACCCGGCTGTTCCACTGGCTGCTGGCTGCTCTCGTCGCCTTCTCATGGTACAGTGCAGAGTTCAGCGACTCACTGGATGCACGGGACTGGCATGCCTACAGCGGCTACGCCATTCTCGGGCTGGTCATTTTCCGGATTATCTGGGGTTTTATTGGCGGCCGATATGCCCGGTTCCGTACTTTCCTGCGTGGCCCCGGGGCAATTGCTGACTATCTGCGGGGACGCACGACATCCAGAGGACATAACCCGCTCGGCGCATTGTCCGTCATCGGCCTGCTTGTGCTGTTGCTGATACAGACGGTGACCGGCCTGATGTCGAATGACGATATTTTGTTTGAAGGTCCCCTGTTCCATCTTGTGGACAAGGAAACCAGTGACCTTATGACCACTGTCCATCATTACAGCTGGTCCGTTCTGCAGATCCTGATCGTCGTGCATCTGGTCGCCGTTCTGGCTTATTTAATCGTCAAACGCGACAACCTGATCCTGCCGATGATCACCGGTAAAAAGGCTGGCGAGAATTCGGCTGACGGACCTCCCGTTATCATGTCGTTTCATCGCGCCGTTGCTGCTGTATTGGTTGCCGCAGCCATCACATGGCTGATCATTGGCTATTTGTAAGTAAGGATTTCTGATGCCCGATATTAAATCCATCTGTGTTTTCTGTGGTGCACGGACCGGCAATAAACCTGTCTGGAAAGAAGCGGCAAGCGAACTTGGCAAGGCAATGGCAGAGCGGGGCATCACCCTGGTCTATGGCGGTGGCCGGATCGGTATCATGGGTGAAATCGCCCAGCATGCGCAGGAAAACGGCGGGCAGGTTGTCGGCATCATTCCGGACTTTCTCGAAAAAGCCGAGGTTGGCAACCAGAGCTGCGACGAACTGATCGTCGTCAACAGCATGCACGAACGCAAACAGCTGATGACCGAGCGTTCCGACGCATTTGTTGTCATGCCCGGGGGTATCGGCAGCCTTGAAGAGTTTTTTGAGGTTCTCACCTGGCGCACTCTCAAACTTCACGACAAACCCATTATCGTCGTCGATATAGACGGCTGCTGGAGCCCCCTCGCCGCCCTGATCGACTCACTCATCAAAGACGGGTTCGCCGGTGCAGAAACCCGGCAGGCGATGGAAATCGTCACCTCCGTCGACGGCCTTCTGGACTGCCTTGAAAAAGCGTCTTCCAGCAAAGCTTTTGATGCCGGGAAAACCTGACATCCGGACCAGCACACAGCGCGGATCACGATTGGCGGCACTGACTGCCGTGCCTGCAATCTGTGCCGGATACTGGTGGTATCTGGCCTCTGGCACGGATATCGACCTCTACGAATATTCAAAGTCGCTGGCGAGTTACGACTACCGGCAGCATCTTGGCCTCAGCAAACGGTTCCTGCTGCAGTATGGGCATATGGCCTTCCTGTTCAGCCTGCTGGTCTGCACAAAATACATTTTTACCGGTAGCTGGTTTTCGCAACGTCACTCCGCACTGATTTCAGTTGCCGCTGCCTATACTGTTCCTGTCTTCATCTTTCACTTCCCCTTCCTGTATGTCATTGCGGCCATCATCCGGCATGATCCGGCCAGCAATTTCAGCCAGACTCTGCTGCTGGGACTGACGACTGCCGCCAGTATTGCGGCCGGCAAGGCCTGCCTCTTACTGAAGCCCCGCTTTGACCGGGTAAAACGCTGCTATCTCGATCGCATCAACCTGCGAAACAATCCCGGGGCACCTGATTCAGGTTCCGCCATTCGCGACGATGCGATGATGATGGCAGCAACCCAGAGCGACATGATGAACATCGTCAAGGTTCTTGCGATGTCCACCATCCTGCTTGGCCATTTCAGTTTTGATGTCTTCTCGACCTGGGAAATGCCCGGATTTGACGGCAATGCCCCACGCTTTGCAGTCCCCGCCTTTTTCATGATCTCCGGATATTTTGCGATGCTGTCGGTGGACCGGACTGTTGGCAATATCACCAAGGTCATTCTGAAACGCTATTGGAGCCTGGTATATCTGGTCGTCCCGATGCTGCTGCTGACCCCCGTACTCGACGCAATCGGCTTCAGCCTTGATCCTGCTCTTTATGATCGTGTGGTCTATTTTGATATCGGGAAGGAACGCCTGCCCGCCCTGCTCTCGGGCAGTGATGCCCTCTGGCGTATCCCGTTCACCTGGATAACCTCACTGCTGTATCTGAATGAAATATGGCTGTTCAATCTGGCTGGTGTGAATCCGCTGCTCGGTGGCGTCCATAGTTTTTCAAACGAAGCCTTCTGGTTTCTGTGCTATCTGATGCCGTTCCAGCTGATCCTGATTATCGCCCGGCTGGCCTCTGGCTGGCGCCGATGGGCGGGGCTGATAATGGTTGCGGTGGTCTGTGGTCCGCCCCTGCTTTTGCTCGCACCATTGTTCTTCTCGGGCTGCCTTGCCTATCTCATTCATAAACACTGGTAGGCGCAGTTGCGGAACCGGTTGCGGTTGGGTATGTTCCGCCCCGCCGACGCGGTGGTGGGCACACCCCTGCGCGCCGGATTCTTTTCCTTATCCTAACCAGCATTTTGGAGACTGAATTCATGGGCAAGATAGCGGTCAAGACTCCGGTCGTCGAACTCGACGGCGACGAGATGACCCGGATTATCTGGCAGTTCATCAAAGAAAAACTGATCCTGCCATATCTGGATATCGACCTTAAATACTACGATCTGGGCGTTGAGCATCGTGATGCGACAGACGATCAGGTTACGATCGATTCGGCTAATGCCATCAAGGAATATGGCGTCGGCGTCAAATGCGCGACCATCACCCCGGATGAAGGTCGTGTTGAAGAATTCGGCCTGAAGAAAATGTGGCGGTCACCGAACGGTACGATCCGCAACATTCTCGGCGGTACGATTTTCCGTCAGCCGATCGTTATTTCGAATGTCCCGCGTCTGGTACCGGGCTGGACCCAGCCGATCGTCATCGGCCGTCACGCCTTTGGTGACCAGTATCGCGCCACGGATATGAAGTTCGGTTCAGCCGGACGCCTGATCATGCGTTTTGAACCGGATGACGGTTCCGACGCGATCGAGCATGAAGTGTTCAAGGCTGAAGAGCCCGGCATTGCCATGACCATGTACAACCTTGATGAATCCATTCGTGGCTTCGCCCGGGCCTGCATGAACTACGGCCTGAATCTCGGCTGGCCGGTCTATCTCTCGACCAAGAACACCATCCTGAAGACCTATGACGGTCGCTTCATGGACCTGTTCGAGGAAGTTTATCAGACCGAGTTCAAGGAAGCCTTCGCTGAAAAAGGCATCACCTACGAACATCGCCTGATTGACGACATGGTTGCCTGCGCCATGAAATGGAGCGGCGGTTATGTCTGGGCCTGCAAGAACTATGACGGCGACGTACAGTCCGACACGGTTGCACAGGGCTTTGGTTCACTTGGCCTGATGACATCCGTTCTGATGACCCCGGACGGGAAGACCGTCGAAGCTGAAGCTGCACATGGCACGGTGACCCGTCACTATCGCCAGCACCAGCAGGGCAAGGAAACCTCGACCAATCCGATTGCGTCGATCTTTGCCTGGACACGCGGCCTTGCCCATCGGGGTAACTTCGACAACACCCCTGACGTGGTGAAGTTTGCAGAAACCCTGGAAGATGTCTGCATCAAGACGGTGGAAGCCGGCTTCATGACCAAGGACCTCGCGCTGCTGATCGGCGAGAAAACTCCCTGGCTGACAACCCAGCAGTTCCTCGACAAGATCGACAGCGGCCTGAAAGCCCGCATGGGCTGAGCGGCTTCTGCGTAAGCAGTCAAAAAACGGCCCGCCCGGGAAACCCGGCGGGCCGTTTTCATATCTGCGTCAAAGGCAGCTTTCCGGAAACGTCAGAAACGCAAAAGGGCGCAGCCTGTGACTGCGCCCTTTCGTACATGATACTGAGCAGATCAGTCGTCAGAGACGACACCATCCTCGTCCTGACCACCCGGGCCGGCCATCATGGCTTCTGACAGCAATCCGGCATTCGCCCGGATTTTCTGTTCAATACTGTTCGCCACTTCCGGGTTTTCCTTCAGGAAGCGTTTGGCATTCTCGCGGCCCTGGCCAATACGCTGACTGTCGTAGCTGAACCAGGCGCCCGACTTCTCAACGATGTTTGCCGCAACACCCAGATCGAGCAATTCACCGGTCTTCGAGACACCCTCGCCATACATGATATCGAACTCGATAACCTTGAAGGGCGGGGCCATCTTGTTCTTCACCACCTTGACCCGGGTCTGGTTACCGACAACCTCGTCACGGTCCTTAATCGCACCGATACGGCGAATATCGAGACGAACCGAAGAATAGAACTTCAGCGCGTTACCACCTGTCGTCGTTTCCGGACTACCGAACATCACACCGATTTTCAGGCGGATCTGGTTAATGAAGATAATTGTCGTTTTCGACCGCGAGACGGATCCCGTCAGTTTGCGGAGCGCCTGGCTCATCAGGCGGGCCTGAAGACCGACATGGCTGTCGCCCATCTCGCCTTCCAGTTCAGCCCGGGGGACGAGTGCAGCAACAGAATCGACCACCAGCACGTCAATGGCACCGGAACGCACCAGCGTATCGGCAATCTCCAGCGCCTGTTCACCGGCATCCGGCTGGGAAATCAGCAGTTCCTCAATATTGACACCCAGCTTGCGGGCATAACCCGGGTCCAGTGCATGCTCCGCATCAACGAAAGCACAGGTACCACCAAGTTTCTGAGCCTCGGCAACCGCATGCAGTGCAAGTGTCGTCTTCCCCGAACTTTCCGGGCCGTAAATTTCAACAATACGTCCGCGGGGCAGACCACCGATACCGAGACCGATATCAAGGCCAATCGAGCCTGTGGATACCACTTCGATATCAACCGAATCCTGCGAGCCGAGCTTCATGATCGAGCCCTTGCCGAATGCCCGTTCAATCTGGGCGACGGCGGCGTCGAGTGCCTTGTTCTTGTCCATATCGTCCTTGCCTATAAGGCGCAGTGCAGCCTGCGACATAATCCGGTCTCCCTTATTTCATAGCGATATCAGTGGCGCAATGCAGCCATATGTACATGATTTGTTCTCACTGTAAACAGGCTTAGTTAACGCTTTGTTCTAAAACATGTATTTGCACTATGTTTGGCTTATGTTCTCATGCAGAAAGAGGGAATCGACAAAGTCAGAACCTGAAACCGGGGGACAGAAGCCGCGGCTGATTCGGTATAATCAGCCGTTGGTCGCGACCTCTTTCACTTTTGTCGCGAGTTCATTGAGGCTGAATGGTTTCGGCAGGAAATGAACCTGATCATCACCACCGAAGTCCCCCCGGATGGTCTCTTCCGAATAGCCGGAAATCATGATGACCTTCATATTTGGCCGGTCTTCGCGGATCAGACGGATCAGTGTCGGGCCGTCCATACCCGGCATCATGACGTCAGAGATAATGATATCAATATCGACCTTGGCATTATTCAGGACTTCGATCGCCCCTTCCCCGCTGGTCGCTTCAAGGACCGTATACCCCTTGTTCCGCAAGGCACGGGCACCGAACATGCGCACGGCATCCTCATCTTCGACCAGCAGCACATTGCCCTTGCCTGTCAGATCGGTGACCGGTGCTGCCTGTTTGCGCCGCTGTGTCGGACGCGCCGTCTCGTCGCCATAGATCGGCAGCAGAATGGTAAAGGTGGTTCCCTTGCCGATCTCTGACTCGACGAAGATATAGCCGCCGGTCTGGCGAATGATACCATAGACCGTGGACAGGCCGAGACCTGTTCCGGCCCCGACATCCTTGGTCGAGAAAAAGGGCTCGAAGATACGCCCGAGATTTTCCGGCGAAATACCGGTGCCGTCGTCAGCAACTTCAATCCGGATATAGTCTCCCGGGGGGATCGCATCACCACCACGGCGAATCTGACGGTCATAGGAGACGGATGACGAACGGACACTGACCGACCCGCCGTCAGCCATGGCATCCCGCGCATTGACCACCAGATTGATCACAACCTGATCAAGCTGTCCGGGATCAACCCGCACCAGACCGTTTTCGACCTCGTTCTGGATATCCAGCGCGATGTGATCGCCGATCAGACGGCGCAGCAGATTACTGAGTTCGCTGAGCGACTCCGCAACATCGACAATCTTCGGCTCCATCTTCTGCTTGCGGGAAAACGCAAGCAACTGGCGCACCAGATTGGCCGCGCGGTTGGCGTTCTGCTTGATCTGCATAATGTCAGCGAAAGACGGGTCTCCGGCGCTGTGGCGCTGCAGCAGCAGATCACAGAAGCCAATCATCGCAGTCAGCAGGTTATTGAAATCATGGGCAACCCCGCCGGCAAGCTGACCCATCGACTGCATCTTCTGAGCCTGCGCGAACTGAACTTCGAGATTCTTCTGCTCCGTCGCGTCCATGACATGCGCGACCATGCCATCTGTATCGCCTTCCGCATCAAAACGCGGGCTGATCCGGAAAATTGCCGTCCGGTCATTTTCACCCAGAAGCCGTGCCTCGAACTCCGCTCCCCGGGCAGAGCCCATCAGCATCTTTGACAGCCGGGCATTGAGCAGTTCCCTGTCATCAGACGCCACGAAGGATCCCAGCGGCCGGTCCTCAAGCTTGTCCTGTTCGGCACCGACGATCCTGGCGAAGGCAGCGTTCGCCTCCTCGATCTCTCCGGATGGGGTCAGTTCCGCAATGCCAATCGGTGAGCGTTCGAAAAAGGCATCGAGACGACTCCGGGCCTGCCGCAGGGCAAGCTGCATTTCCTCGGTTTCCGAAGATTCCTTGAGGACCAGAACACGAAACAGCGGTGACTGATCGCCTCCTATCTCGAAGCGGTTGACGATCACTGAAGCATCAAACGGCGAATGCTCCTCCATCGCGAAGGAAACACGCCCCCGGCGCTCCTGCTCGTCTGTCCAGACCTCCGGGTCAAACAGGCCATCCGGGTCACGGAAGACGAAATGCTGCAACCTGGCACGCCCTGCCTGCAAGTCCCTGCCGTCACCCAGCCAGTCATTCATGACACGATTGGAGAACAGCATCTGCCCCCCCTTGCCGGACACGAAGATGCCTGCCGGCAAGCCATCGAGAAATTCAACCGCCCGATCCGCTTCCTGAACGGCCAGTTCGCGGGCAGCCGCCAGTTCCGTCAGGTCATCCAGACGCCAGAGCCGCAATCCATCCGGGTCGGTTTCAACTTCAATCCGGACCGCAAGAGGTCTCTGATCGGCACAAAGCAGCCGCATTTCTCCCTTACTAAAATCCTCCCTGTCAGCAGCCTCACGCAGATCAGCCGCAACCCGGCGTGACGCATCATCTGCGGCCAGCCCTGAAAGATGCAGCGGGATATCTGACAGGTTCACGCCCTGAAACTGTCCTCGAGAAGCCAGGATCACCCCGTCCGGACCACTGATGACAGCCACATCTCCGGCGATTCTTCCCAAGATCACCTGATGGTTCTGCTGCTGTAATGCCGCATGGGTTCGCTGTTCTGTCAGAACCGACAGAGCAAGCATGCAAAGCCCGGCCACGACAACAGCCACAGCACCTGCCATGCCGGCAAACTGGCTGGAAGCTGCGGCGACAATCAGCGTAATGATGATGATCCCGGCAGAAAGCCGGTAATCCTTCAGAGTCACGATGGCATTTTGCCTTTCAAGCGGAACACATAGCCGATGATTTCGGCCACCGCCTGATAGTGCTCTGTCGGAATCTCCTGATCAATCTCTACCGTCGCATAAAGTGCCCGCGCCAATGGCGGGTTTTCAATAATCGCCACTTCGTTCTCATTCGCGATTTCACGGATACGCAGGGCAACCTCGTCCATACCCTTGGCCACGCAAAGCGGTGCAGCCATCTGGTCGAGATCATATTTCAGCGCGACAGCATAGTGGGTCGGGTTGGTGATAACCACCGTGGCATTCGGAACGGCCTGCATGATCCGCTGACGTGCCCGCTCCATCCGGATTGACCGCAACCGGCCTTTAACATGCGGGTCACCTTCCGACTGCTTCTGCTCGTCCTTGACCTCCTGCTTCGACATCTTCAGCGATTTGATATGTTCGTAACGCTGATACATGAAATCGACCGCTGCCACGACGGCCATGACCGACAGCACGCTGAGAATCAGCAGGATAGCCAGCCAGTGCAGCTCCTGCAGAATCGCTGACGCCGGGCGGTCCGGCATTCCCATGATCGTATCGACTTGCGGGATCATCACCAGAATTCCGATGACCGTCACAATCGCAAGCTTCAGGATGCCCTTGGCAAATTCCACCAGCGACCGGGCAGAGAACATCCGTTTGGCACCGCCAAGCAGACTGATCTTGCTTAGCTTCGGCTTCATTTTTTCAGTGGTCAGCAGCGGGCCTTCGGTCATCACCAGGCTGACCACCACTGAAAATACCATCACCAAGCCCATCGGAATCAGCAGGACCAGTCCGATCTTCGCGAGGGTTTCGATGAAGATTCCTTCGATTCCGGACAAGGTGGTGGACATCATATGCGGCTGATAGATGAACTTTTGCAGCGGCTCGGCGATCGACCGGGCCAGAAAGGGGCCCATCAGACCGATGGTCAGCGCCAGCGCCAGCAGGGTGAACCAGGTTTTTACCTCGGTCGAGTTGACCACCTGACCCTTATTGCGAGCGTCGGCCAGCCGTTTACTGGTCGGTTCTTCGGTTTTTTGTGACTGGTCTGTATCGTCAGCCATGTCCTGTCCTCAGGTCCGCAACAGAAAAATGAGACCTTCTTCGAAGTAAGCGAGGAAAGTATACATCATTATCGGCAGAGATACCGCCAGAACTGACAAACCAAGTAAAATCTGGATCGGAAGCCCGATAAAGAACACCTGCATCTGTGGCATCAGCCGCGACAACAGCCCCAACCCGACATAAAAGGTGACGCCGGAGACCACCACCGGAGAGGCAATTCGCATCGCCACTTCAAAGCTTTCCATCACCTTGTAGGTAAAGGCATCGGAAAAGTTGCCCATACTGAACAATGCACCGGGGACCATTACGGTATAGCTGTCATAAATCGCATTCAGCATCAGATGGTGCAGATCAGTAACGAAAATCAGCACCATACCGATATTGGTCAGAAAGGTTGCATAGACTGACGACTGCTGAACGGCAATAGGGTCAAAGATAAGCGCGTTTGCGGCACCCGCATGATAGGCGATCACCGTGCCTGCCGTGGTCAGCGTTCCGACCAGCACCCGGATCAACCCGCCCAGAAAGGCACCGACAAAAACCTCGCTCGCCACAATCTTCAGCAGGGCCGCCGGCGCGGCGGGTTCCGGGGGCAGAATAGGACCGATGACTGGTGTCAGGATCAGCGCAATCATCATCACCAGCGCCAGACGGATACGCGGCGAGACATAAATATCCCCAAATCCGGGCATCAGCATGATGGCCGTGCCAAACCGGGCAATGATCAGGACAAAGGCATAAACGCTGCCACTGAGGAAGGCATCAAGCGACATGCCGGCATTCCGCCGTTAGTTGATGGCGATAATTCGGTCTGCCATGCGCAGCGCGAATTCGGACAGGGTCGTGAACATGAAAGGCAGGAAGATGACCAGCGAGATAAAGATCGCCAGAATTTTCGGGACGAAGGTCAGGGTCATTTCCTGAATCTGTGTCAGCGCCTGAAACAGCGCAATTATCAGACCAATGGCGAGCGAAATCGTCATGATCGGTGCCCCGACCGTAATCAGAACGATGATGGCTTCTCGACCGACATCAAGGACTTCTGTCTGATTCAACCGTCGCTCACTTCGAGCCGGTCAGACCGGCATCTTGATAATTTCGTTATAGGCTTCAATCACCTTATCACGAACCGCGACAACTGTCTGGAGGGATAATTCAGCACTGGCAACGGCAGTCACGACCTGCCCGAGATCAGCCGTCCCCTGAATTGCCTGGGTTGACTGCGCTTCAGCAGCCCGGCTGGTTCCGATCACATCCTGAGCCGCGTTCTTGACCAGATCGGCAAAGCCGCGAACCGGCGGTGCACCTGCGGTCGGTGCATTCTGCCCCTGATTGTTCTTGAGGGTCTGCTGGTAGGCGGACAGTGCGCTATTGATGCTGACAGTCATGGTTCAAATTGCTCCGGTTCGGGATCAGCGCAGGATATCGATGGTTTTACGCAGCATTGAGCGTGATGAATTGATCACGTTCAGATTGGCTTCATAGCTTCGCTGCGCTTCACGAATATCATTCATTTCAATCAGGGAATTCACATTCGGCACCTTTACATAGCCGTCTTCATCGGCTGCCGGATGGCCGGGAATAAACTTCTTGCCGAACTCACCGGCCTGGACACCGATCTTGTCGACCTTGACCCGGTCAACACCCAGCTCGCGGTCCATGACGTTCTTGAAGGTGATGGTCTTGCGACGGTAGGGATCATCGCCCTTGAAGCGCGGCAGTGAGTCCGAGTTCGCGATATTTTCAGACGAAACCCGCATACGGGTTGTCTGCGCACGCATACCGGAAGCGGAGATGTGGAGCGTTTTAAGCAGATCGTCCATTGTTTACCCCTATCTTCCCCGGCCTATCGCGATTTTGAACATGTTATGATACTTGGCATAAAGCTGGGTCACCAGCTCATGATCCATCTGGGTTTCGCCGACCTTGATAAGCTGCTCCTCAAGGTTCACGCCGTTACCGTCAGGTGAAGTTTCATAACGCTTGCGAAGTTCGTTGGATTCGAAGGCATCATTCGCGTTGCGCGGGCCTTCAATATGATTCTCGCTGGTAACAGACACAGGAATACGCGCCTGAACCTTGCCGATTTCTTCCCGGAAGGTGAAGGGTTTGAGATCACTGCCAACATAGTTCGGCGAATCTGCATTGGCGACGTTCTGAGCGAGAACGGACTGGCGCTGCGAGAGCCATCCCATCTTCTTCTTCATCATCGACATGATTGGTGCATCATTCGAAAACATCTGATTGTCGCCTTTCACCCCTGCTCCGGTGTTCGCATATTGTTACCGGAGTCCTTAACGAAGAATGAATCGTTCTTCATTTTTTAACCAATAGAGTAAATTTTAACACTCTTCCGGTAGGGTTTTGTTAACCAGTACCGGACATAAGCTGGTTCTGAATACTATTGCCGGGATGATGTTTTGGCGGTCCGCGACAAGGATTTAATGACCGGGGAAGACCGACGGCTGGCCGTTGCCGTTCGCCATGATGGCGGCGCGGCAGAGGCACCGACGGTCGTTGCTTCCGGTCGGAATGCCATTGCAGAGCAGATCCTCAATCTGGCTTTTGCCAACGGTATCCCGGTCCGCGAAGACGCCGATCTTGCCGAAATTCTCGCGGCAATCGAAATTGAAGCCGAGTTGCCCGTCGAATGCTGGGCGGCAATCGCAGAAGTGCTGGCCTTTGTGTACCGCGCAAATGGCCAGTGGAATGACATACTTGCTGCTGCGCGCGAGCGCGAGGCAGCACTGGAAAATGGACAGGCTGAATGCTGAA
The DNA here is from genome assembly GCA_009649675.1 of Alphaproteobacteria bacterium HT1-32. Lineage (NCBI taxonomy): Bacteria > Pseudomonadati > Pseudomonadota > Alphaproteobacteria > Alphaproteobacteria bacterium HT1-32. The sequence continues at coordinate 16,449 of WJPL01000001.1, forward strand.
CACGGTCATGCAGGAAACACTGGCACGCGCTGAACAGGCTCTGATGCGTGCCCGCGGCGGCGTCCCGGTCGAGCTTGCCAGTTTTGACGACGATGTCAGCCGGCTTTGCGAACTTGCCAAGCGTGCAGACCTTGCCGACCGGGCCATGATCGCCATGGGTTTGCAGCAACTCGACGGCGTTCTGGGTGAGCTTGAAGACACTTTACGCACGATTGCCGGCAACAGCCGGTTTACAGCCGGTCACTGACCGCGCAAAGTCCGGCCATGGAAGTCGGCACTTATATACGCTTTGTTTTCGCCCTCGCCTTTGTCCTCGGCCTGATCGGACTGATGGCCTGGGTGGCGCGTCGCTATGGTCTGGGAACCATCACATCCAGCCGCAAAGCCGCCGGGAAACGCCTCTCAATCAGCGAAGTCATGCAGGTTGACGGTCGCCGCAGACTGGTTCTGGTCCGCCGCGATGATACTGAACATCTGATTCTTCTGGGAGCGACGACAGATACCGTGATCGAACGCGACATTGCTGCCCCCGATTTCAGCGAAGACCTGAAACAGGCCACCAGGGCCGCTGACGCTGAAGGTCAGACTAAATGAGCCGTCTTCTCCGCCTTTTCCTGCCTTTATGCATCTTTGGCTGTATCGCCGCGACACCGGCATTCGGGCAGAGCTTCACCTTCGATACGGGCGGCGACAGTGCTGATGCAACAAGCCGGATCATTCAGCTTGTTGCCCTGCTGACGGTTCTCAGTCTGGCGCCGTCGATTCTCATCATGATGACCTCGTTCACGCGAATTGTGGTCGTTCTGTCCTTTCTGCGACAGGCCATCGGCACACAAAGCTCGCCACCGAACACGGTTATTGTTTCACTGGCGCTGTTTCTGACCGCCTTTGTCATGGCCCCCACCCTCGAAGAAGCCTGGAATTCGGGAATTGCCCCCTATGTTGACGGCCAGATCAGCGAAGAACAGGCATTCACCCGTACCGTCGCGCCCGTCAAACGGTTCATGCTGACCCATGTCCGGGATCAGGATCTGCGGCTGTTCATGGACATGTCCGGCCAGCAGGCGCCCTCCGTATCAGAAGATACACCGCTTCAGGTGCTGATACCGGCCTTCATGATCAGCGAACTGAAACGCGCTTTCGAAATTGCGTTCCTGCTCTTCGTTCCCTTCATCATCATCGATATGGTCGTGGCATCTGTGCTGATGTCGATGGGTATGATGATGCTGCCCCCGATCATCATTGCCCTGCCCTTCAAGCTGATCTTCTTCACCCTGATTGACGGCTGGTATCTGGTCGCCGGATCGCTGGTTCAAAGCTTTACCGGGCAAATACCGGGCGGCGGTGGCTGATCCGGACATGAAACTTCGTCCCCCCGGCGCGCAGGAGCAGGATGCACTGACAGATATCTGCATCCGGTCCAAGGCGTTCTGGGGGTATGACGATCTGTTCATGGCCCGGTCTGTCCCTGTTCTGACCGTAACCGACGATATGATTGCGTCCGGTCTGGTGCTGGTTCTGGCAGATGATAAAGATCATCCGCTCGGGGTTGCGGCGCTTGAAGCAACCGGCAAGCCGGGCTGGCTTGAACTCGCCCTGTTCTTCATTGATCCGGACTATATCGGTCAGGGCGGAGGTCGGATACTCTTTGACGCGATAACCCGGCTGGCACGTCAGCAGGGTGCAGCCATGCTGAAAATCCTCGCCGATCCGAATGCCGTTCCGTTCTATGAGCGCATGGGCTGCGAGACCAGAGGCGATGTTCCGTCGGAAATGATCCCGGGCCGGCGTCTGCCGCTTTGCCTGTTCGATCTTGCTCAGGCAGGCGGAGCCGAACTGTAATAGTGCCAGCAAAGCCGGGCGACGACGCTGCGCCAGGGGCGCCAGTCCTGGCCGATGGCCAGCATTTCCTTACGGGTCGGACGTTCCTCCAGCCCCTTCAGCCGTTGCAGCCCGACGACAACCGCCAGATCATCGACCGGCCAGATATCCGGCCTGCGATGTGCGAACAGCAGATAGACCTCCGCCGTCCAGCGGCCGATTCCCTTGATTCGGGTCAGTTCGGCTATCGCTTCCTCATCCTCAAGACTGGCGATACGCCGGAAGTTCAACTGTTTTTCCAGCACAGACGTCGCCAGTTCGCGAACATAGACAACTTTCTGCCGGCTCATCCCGACCTCGCGCATACCCGCATCATCCAGTGCCAGCATGGCCTCCGGATCAAGGCCATCCGTCGCGGTTTCCAGCCGACCGATAATCGCACGGGCAGACGCCACCGAAACCTGCTGCGCGACAATGGCACGAACCAGTGTCGGAAAGCCGGTCGGCCTTGCCCGCATCGGGGGTAAACCAACAGCGGCATAGGCACGGGCGATATCCGGATCCTGCACCGAAAGGCCAGCCAGGGCCTCCTGCATGACGGGTCGCGTAAGACGGATCAAATCATTAGCCTCCGGGGCGCAAAAGCCGTATCCAGAACAGATGTTGGACGGGAAAGTACAGGATCATGCAACTCGCGACCTACAATATCCAGTTTGGCCTCGGCAAAGACGGTGAAATTGATATCGACCGTATCGCCAGAGAGTTAGGGAAAGCCGATATCATCGCGCTGCAGGAGGTCGAGCGGTTCTGGGACCGCTCGCTGAATCTGGATGAAGTGAAGGAAATCGCTGAACTTTTTCCGGATCATTATTATGTCTACGGGCCGGGCATCGACCTGAACGCGGGCTATCGCAGCGCCCGCAGAACCCTGGTCAGCCGGCGCAAGCAATTCGGCAATATGATCCTGAGCCGCTATCCGATCCTGTCGTCACGCAACCACCTGCTGTATCACCGCGTCGAAGACCCGTCGAAACTGACCATCCAGCGTGCGGCGATTGAAGCCACTATCATGACAGAGCTGGGGGCTCTTCGTATCCTCTCAACCCATCTGTCCCATTCCTCCGGTGCAGACCGAGAACGCCAGATCCGGCAATTACAGCAACGGCTGGCTGACGGCGTGGCGGAACGTGGCGTCCTGACAGGCAACCCCGGCAGCGGATACTGGAAGCGTGATCCGCAACCAACCCCCTTCGGCGACCAGTATATCGTCATGGGCGACTTCAATCTGCGGCCAGACTTCCCAGAATATCAGATGCTGGTCGACAAAGCCTCACCGGCACCGCTGGTCGATCTTGCTGTCGCTACCGGCACAGACGGCCCTGCAGGCTGGACCTGCGAGGAAGATGACGGGCTGAACCGGATCGATTATATATTTTGCAGCCCCGGCCTCGCACAACGCGTCACCGCCATGCAGGTCGATCAAAGCGCGACCGGCTCTGACCATCAGCCGGTCTTCGCCTCACTCTCACTTCTGGCAAGCTGACCACCGGCGGGCCGGAAGATGATTGCCGAGTTCATCGACAGCCTGCGCTGCAACTGTCCCCCGCCGTTCCGCTCCTATGGGTTCCACAGGGAACTGGCGGCAATTCATGCCCGGCGGCAACGCTGGAGAAACGCCTGGCAGACACATGAGCAGAACTGCCATCAGGTCATCACTGACCATGCACCGGGAGGGGATGTGGCCTTACTGGCCGGGGCCGGGATCAGTTTCGATCTGCCGGTTGAGACATTGCTCTCCCGCTACACTGAAATCTGGCTGGCCGATGTTGCCTTTCACATCTCGGTCAGACGGCTGGCCCGTCGTAACCCTGAGATCAGGCTGATAACGGCAGATCTCACCGGTCTGCTGGCAACCACTCTGCCGGACAACCTTTCTGATATCCGCCCTGTCGATCTGTGGCAGACAGAGCCCCGCATTGATCTGGTTGTCTCTGCCAACCTGATCACACAACTGCCCCTGCCCTTTCTCGACAGCCGCAGCACCCCGACAGATCAGGCAGCTCTTCGAACCGCAGTCCACCGCGTCCATCTGGACTGGTTGCGATCCTTTGACTGTCAGACTGTTCTGATTGCCGAAACGGAAGTCCGCCGGCGAACCCTGCCCGCGACAACATGGACCCGGCAATCTTCCCTGACATCGGAACTGCTGGATGATCCGCACTGTAACTGGACATGGCAGATCGCCCCGACCGGTGAAATATCCCGGCGCATGGAAATGGAAATGACCGTCGCAGGCTGGGTAAAACCGCCTGTTAGCCTTGCCTGACCAGCAGAGTCAGGCTACCACCCCGCCCCTTTTGCAAGGAGCTCCCTGATGACCATCCCGGTTCTGACGACGAACCGTCTCCGGCTGGAGCCGCTGACACAGCAGCATTTCGAGGCCTTCGCCCCTGTGCTGAAGGACCGGGAAACCATGTCCTATTATCCGCATGCCTTTGACGATATCGCGGTCGGGGGATGGATTAGCCGCAATCTCGATTTCTGGACAGAGTTCGGTTATGGCCGGTTCGCGGTTATCCGTCGGTCCGACAACCAGTTGCTCGGTGATGCCGGACTGATGCATCTCACCGTCAATGGCCGGGAGGTCAATGATATTGGCTGGGTCATACACCGGAGTCACTGGGGAGCCGGTTATGCAACAGAGGCAGCCACAGCGATCCGCGATGATGCCTTCAACCGGCTGTCCCTCAACGCCATTCACGCCAACATGCCGGTTGACCACCCTGCATCACGCAAGGTTGCTGAACATATCGGTATGGTCGAGATCATGCGTTTCAGAAACCCGAAGAACCGGAATATCGAAACTCATCTTCTGGAACTGACAAAGGCCGGATATCAGACCAGCCGGGCAGCCCGGTAATCGCGGAACAGGCGGTCCTGCCAGCCACCGGCACCCGAGATCCAGTCACTGAACGACAGATTACCACCGTCCCATTCAACCTGGTTCAGCAACAACCAGCCCAGAGCAAAATTCGACGACAAGACCGGCGGACCACCGGCATCCCCCAGCGCGGCGATGGCAGCAAGACTGGGCATACCCGTACCGGAAATCACCACCGCATCATAACCATCCTGCGGCAGCCGTCCCGCTGCCTCATATCCGGCGACACCCGGCTGCGCGTAGATTGAATGATAACCCTCCACCGCACGGGTTTTCTCCACCGCCACCACCTCATAGCCAGAGCGTGTCCAGTGCGCCCGGGCCGCGTCAGTCAGCCAGTCCGCATAAGGGCTGACCAGCGCGATCCGCTTTGCCCCTATTTCTTTTAAAGCCATATCGATCGCCGTCGCGGTCGACAGAACCGGCGCCTCACGCCGTTGCGTGGCAAGATCAAAAATCGCCTGGTCTTCCTCTGGCTCAATCAGATAGGACGACCCGGTACAGCCGACACCAATCGCCGACAGCGGCGCATTATCAAACCGGTCGAGGGTTTCCTGAAGATCGCGAAAATAGGCAATCAGACGGTCTTTCATGCTCTCCGCATTGCTGGTCATGCGGGCGACGGCCATCCCGTAACAAGATGGCAGCAAAATCCGGAGTTCAGCCTCGACATTACAATTTGCCTGAGGCGTCACGATACCGATCAACCCGTCTGCCGCGTAATCCATGATACCCTCCGTTTCCTGCCTTTAATCGTTATATTGACATACTTTTATGTCAATACTAGCGTTCCCGACAGGAACGCTGCTATGGTTCCGATGATAGGATATGACCGGGCGATCAAGACCCGTGCGATCAGCGTCAGTTAAACAGGGATAGCGAGGAGAGTAACATGAGAGGCAGCAGGTTGTTTGGCGCCATGATCGGCGCATCACTGTTTGCGGGCAGCGCCTTTGCTGAACCCGTCACAGTCAAGGTTGCGACTTTTGTACCTGAGAAAAGCGTCGGCGTCGCCAAGGTCATCAAACCATGGATGGAAGCCGTACAGGCTGAAGCCGGTGACAAGATAAACATGCAGGCTTTCTGGGGCGGGTCGCTCGGCAAAAACCCGTTCAAGCAGTATGAGCTGGTCAAGAATGGTGTCGCCGACATCACCTGGGTACTGCCAGGCTATACCGCCGGTCAGTTCCCCGAACTCCAGATCATGGAATTGCCTTTCTTTGCCGAAAACGGCTATGAAGCTTCCATCGCTGGCTGGAACCTTTACGAAAAAGGCATGCTCAGCGGGTTTGACGACACCCATCTGATCGGCTTCTTCGCCTCCGCTCCGAACGCGATTTTCACAAAGGGTGCGATAACCTCGCTTGCTGATCTGAAGAACAAGAAAATGCGAAGCGTCGGCCCCATCCATGCGGAATGGGTGGAAATTATCGGCGCATCGCCGGAAACCATCGCCTCGACGAAGATGAACGAAGCCTTCAACCGCGGCATTCTGGATGCCGCCATTCAGGGCTGGACCGGCATGAATACCTTCAAGACCATCAAGCTAGTCGACCATGCCCATGAAGTTCCGATTGGTGTCATTCCCTTCCTTCTGCTGATGAACAAGAACACCTGGGAAAAGCTGCCTGCCGATGTTCAGGCCATCATGATGAAACATGGCGGCCTTGCCATGGCGAAGGCCGGTGGCCAGGCCTATGACGATATCGCCGGATCGCTCCGTCAGGGTGTCGCTGACGAGGGCAAGGTGACATTTGTTCCCGTCACACCAGAACTCGATAAGCAGTACAGGGCTGATGCGGCGCCTGTACATAAATCATGGATTTCAAAGACCCCGAATGGTCAGGCGATCTATGACGAGATGCAGAAATCCATCGCTGCTGTCCGCGGCAAGAGCTGACATCCAGTTCGTGTGACTTTGATAACGGGGATGCGCTGTCGGGTGCATCCCCGCTTACCTGAACAGACCTGCGGAACCTGATGCAACGCACCCAGTATCGTCTCGACCGGTTCACCCGCCATGTGGCGACACTTGGCTTCAGCGGGCTGGTTCTCATCGCCTTCCTGACCATGATTGATGCCACCAGCCGATGGCTCGACGGCCCCCGTATTCCGGGGTTCGGAGATATTGGCGAACTGGTTTATCCGATCGTTATCGCAACCTGCTTTCCGGCCGGGCTTCTGCAGGGTCATAACATCACCATCCGGTTTTTTGGAAAGGCTGTCGGCCCGCGGGCCGAATCCTGGCTGGAACTGTTCGGGGCAGCGGCTGTTCTGACCTTCTTCAGTCTGCTGGCCTGGCAATTCGTCGTACTCACTCTGGATCTGCAGGCCAACAACCGGACCACCGGCACTGTCGAGTTACCCGTTGCGGGATGGTGGTGGATAACCACAGCGATCATGGCCCTCTGCATCCCTGTTCAGGGCTGGGTCGTCGCCAACCGGGCCTATTCCGCCGTTACCGGTCAGCCGTCTGCTGTTCCTGAACAGATGACATCAGAAGTCGCCATCAACCCTGACGAGGCCTGAACCATGGATCCGATCCTTACCGGGCTGATCGGCCTCGGGGCGATGTTCCTGATGATTATCCTGCATATCCCCATCGGTATCGCCATGGGCCTGACGGGTCTGGTTGGTGTTGCCGCCATTATCGGCTGGGGCCCTGCGGTCAGCCTGCTGGGGACAGAACCATCAAGCGCCATCGCGAACGAGGGACTGGCCGTGCTCGCCCTGTTTCTGCTGATGGGTGCCTTTGCCGGTGCCGGGGGGCTGTCTGCCGACATTTACCGAATGGCCTATTCCCTCGTCGGCCACTGGCGGGGCGGGCTCTGTATGGCGACCGTCGGTGGCTGTGCCGGTTTTGGTGCGGTCTGCGGATCATCGGTCGCAACCACCGCCACCATGGCCAGAATTGCACTGCCGGAAATGCTGAACCGTGGCTATCGCCCGACTCTGGCCAGCGGTGTCATTGCCGCGGGCGGCACCCTTGGCATGCTGATCCCGCCCTCTGTCGTGATGATTCTCTATGGCATCCTGACCGAACAATTCGTCATCGCCCTGTTTGCCGCGGCCATCATTCCGGGCCTGCTGACCGTCGCCTTCTATTTCGCAACCATCGCCATTTATGTCCGGATCAGCCCGGATGCCGGCCCCGCCGGCCCGCGTGTTCCCTGGGCAAAGCGGCTGGTCGTCGTCGGTGAATCCTGGCGGGTAATTGTGCTGGCGATTGTCGTCTCCGGCGGCATCTACAGCGGCGTCTTCACCGTTACCGAAGCTGCAGCCGTCGGGGCCAGCCTGGCCTTCATCTTCACTGCACTGCGCGGCAAACTGAACCGTCGCAGCTTCCTCAACTGTCTCGGTGAAACCGCTGCCAATACGGGACTGATTTTCACCATCATCATCGGGGCATCAATCTTCAGCTATTTCGTCACCCTGTCGCAGTTGCCGGGGGCCGTGGTCGATAATATCGAGGCGCTGAACCTCCACCCGCTGCTGGTCATCCTGCTGTTGCAGATCATGTATCTGATTCTCGGCAGCATTTTTGACACCATTGCTGCGATGGTGATCACCCTGCCTTTTGTCTATCCGCTGGTTGTTGGCATGGGGTTTGATCCGATCTGGTGGGGCGTTGTCAATGTCATGGTCATGGAAATCGGCATGATTACACCACCCATCGGGATCAATGTTTTCGTGCTGCACGGCATGGCAAAGGATCTGCCGCTGAAAACCATATTCACCGGCATCACGCCTTTCTTCATTGCCGACCTCTGCCGTCTGGCCGTGGTCACCCTGTTTCCGTCACTGGCACTGTGGCTGCCACAATACTGGGGTCTGCTCTGACGGACGGACAAACGGCTGCCCGACCACAACTCACGCCAGAATGGCGTCTGCTGCCTTCTCGGCAATCATCACCGTCGGAGCGTGGGTATTGCAACTGGGCATCCGGGGCATGACGGAGGCATCAACAACACGCAGCCCCCTGATGCCATGCACTTGCAGATTACCATCAACAACCGCGTCAGCCCCAACGCCCATCCGGCAGGTCCCGACAGGGTGAAAGACAGACTCAGCCGTCTCTCGCACCCACCCGTCAATCTCCTGATCCGACTGTATTCCGTCACCCGGTGACAGTTCCCGGTCCCGATAAGGATCGAACGCCGGTTGTGCAAAAATACGCCGTAACAGCTTTACGGCATCCCGGATCGTCCGACGGTCTGTTTCGGTCGCCAGATAGTTCGCCGTGATCCGCGGGGCCTCAAACGGGTCTGCCGATGCCAGCCGCAACTCGCCCGTACTTTCGGGGCGCAGCTGGTAGGCATTGGCAAAAAAACCATGCCCGTCATCTGGCCCGGCTTTCGCAAACGGGTTCCAGCGGACGGCAGCCGTCGATAGTCCGGGCAGGAAATGACACTGGATATCCGGATGATCGAGTTCCGGCCGGGTTTTCACCAGCGCACCGGTCAGCAGCGGAAACTTTGACGCCGGTCCAGAGCCGAACAGCATCGCCTGCACCACCGCACGGACAGCCCGGTCAGCCCGTAACAGGCTGTGCATGGTAATCGGCAGACGACAGGCATGCTGGACCCGGACAAGCAGGTGGTCCTGCAGGTTCTTTCCGACAGCCGGCAGGTCATGCACAACATCAAGTCCCATCGACCGCAGATGTTCACCCGGCCCGATACCCGACAGCATCAGCAGTTGCGGTGAATTGACGACCCCACCACACAAGATCACCTCACACCGGGCCTGTGCCGTCCGGATATCACCACCCTGTCGCCATTCAACACCGGTGACGGCCTGTCCCTGCATCAGCAGCCGTGTTGTCTGTGCCTCGGTACGCACTTCAAGATTCTTGCGGGCGAGCGCCGGAAGCAGAAAAGCCGCCGCTGAACTGTGTCGCCGACCGTTTGCGATATTGAAGTGGTAACGGCCAACCCCTTCCTGGTTTTCGCCATTGAAGTCATCGGTCTCCGGCAGTCCTGCCTCGCGTCCGGCCGTCAGAAACGCGTCATAGAGGGGGTTCGGGTCTTCCGGCCGGGTCACCGGCATCGGGCCGTCCGCACCATGCCGGTCGTTCGCACCGCCCTGATAATTCTCTGATCGCCGGAAGTAGGGCAGCACATCATCGAATGACCAGCCCGGCAGCCCCGTCTGCGCCCAGATGTCATAATCCAGCGGCAGACCACGGGTGTAGACCATGCCATTGATGGAGGAGGAACCACCCAGCACCTTGCCACGTGGCCAGAAAAGCCTGCGACCATTCAGGTTCGGCTCCGGCTCGGTGTGATAGAACCAGTTATGTGCCCTGCCCCGCAGCAGCTTTCCAGTCATCAGCGGTATTCTGAACCAGGGATTAATGTTTCGCTTCCCCGCTTCCAGCAGCAGCACACTGAACCGGCCATCCGCCGTCAGCCGGTTGGCCAGCACACAGCCGGCGGATCCGGCGCCCACGATGATGTAATCGAAACTTTCCGTCTCACTCATCGAGGAACCCGGAAATCAGGCGCACGGTCTCAGCCGTCGCCTGCTGCGTTGCATGACCCGGCAGGTCCAGCCGCCGCCCGCCGGGGATCAGCGAGACGACCTCGTCCAGATAGGGATAGAGCATGTCATCTGTCTCACCCGCTGCGATGCAGGGCCGGGTGATCAGCGGCAGCCGGTCACGTTTGGGATGACGAAAAGCTGCCCGATAGGAATGATGATAGGTACGGATGGATTTCAGGACCTCCACCACCATATCATGCAGGTCATCCGCCTCCGGCAATCCCGTATCGCGGCGATGGTCAGCATCACGCTGAAACCAGGGCCAGAACAGGAACTGATCGCGCTGAAAATGCCAGGCCCAGTTGAACTGGCTGCCATTCAGGTCCGGCGTGATTTCCGGCGCGTAGGTACGGAGAATCTCTGCCTGTTCCTCCGGGGCGTACAGGCCCATGCCATCGATCACCAGTTTGCGCACCCGGTCCGGCCTCGCGATGGTAAGTTCCATCGCAATCGACGCTCCGGTATGGGTGCCGTAAAGATCACACTGATCCAGCCCGATCGCATCGAGAAACCGTCCAAGCGCATCAGAAAAGTCGCCGATCTCGGGCACGGCCATGGCCGGCGGACAACTGTCGCCGTTACCAAGTGTATCCGGCGCGATGACCCGCCGGGTCTTGCCAAATTCTGCCACCAGACCGGCAATCTGCAGGGATGACCCGGGGCTGGCGTGAATCATCACCAGCGGCAGACTGTCTGTTGATCCCGCAGGTTCCGCATAACGGTAATGAACCTGCCCCTCGGCAATCGACTGAAATCCCCGCAGCACAGACCGGTTCGGGGAGGCGGGGGATGACGCCTGCATCGCCTATTCCCGATAACCGGGGTCGATACGGTCGAGCATACGCAGCAAGGCCGGCCATTCCCGTTCACCCGGCACATATTTGCTCTCCCGGAAGAAACGGGCAGCCTGCTGCATCACATCCGGATCTATCGGGTGAATTTTCTGGCCCGTCTGGAGAATATCGAGCTGTAACTGGCAGGCTTCCTCAAGATAGTACATCAGATGGAAAGCCTCCTGCACATGGCGACCACAGGTCAGCAGACCATGATTGTGCAGTATCAGCGCCGGGTTTCGCCCGAGAGCCGCAGTCATCCGTTTCAGTTCGGCCTTGTCCGGCAGAACGCCTTCATAATCGTGATAGGAAATCCGGTCCATGAAGCGCAGCGCCGTCTGGTTGCTGGGCAGCAGGCCACAATCCAGCGAAGACACGGCAATACCCGCCGGGGTATGAGTATGAATGACGCTGCCCACATCAGGCCGGGCCTCATGCACCGAAGAGTGAAAACCGAATCCGATCGGATTGACCATGTCCTGCAGACCGGCCTCGACGGCCTCGTTCTGAACCACATTGCCGTCCAGATCGCATTTCACCAGACTGGAGGCTGTCACCTCCTCAAAGAAATGACCGTACCGGTTAATCAGAATATGGTGTTCCGGTCCCGGAACTCGCGCCGTCACATGGGTGAAGATCATATCGGTCATGCCGAAATAATCGATCAGGCGATAAGCCGCCGCCAGATTGACCCGGACTTCCCATTCAGCTTCGGAAACCTTGCCACGCAGTGATAGTTGATCGCTCATTGTCCCACCTGTCGGTCAAATTCAGGTTACTGAAATCATCACATCAGATTATACCAGCGACCGCCATCATCCAACTTTCACCGCCTCGACATTCAGCATCATCAGGCGGCCGTTTTGCTTGTCCATATGTGGCAGGTAAGCCTGACTGAAATCATCAATTCCCATCTCCGCCAGATCGGTTGTCTGCCAGTCATATCGCCGGACATCCTTAAAACCTGCGGCTTCGAGCCCGGCGGCGAGGCTGCTGAAGTCAAAGATCATGCCATGCAGATCCCACGGATCCTTCTGACCGCCAACGACCAGCCCCAGCAGTTCATTGATATTGCCGACCTCACGATAACGCTCAACAACTGCTGCGAAATCTGCCGTCGACAGGCGCAATGTCGCACCGGGCTTCAGAACAGACTGCCAGTGGCGCAGCAGGCCGACCCACTCATGACGGCCAAAATGTTCGATATTGGCGCAGCTATAGATAAAATCGGCACTGCCCGGAGCGAAGGGCAGATCACGCAGGTCGGTCACCACATCCACACCGTCAAACGGCTGAATATCAACATTGATATAGCCGGGAATGATCCGTGGCCCGCAACCGAGATGCAGCTTCCGCATCACGCTGCCCCGCGTCTGGCTACAGCCATGATCTTCCAGTCCTCCGCCGTGGCCTGCTTGCCCGGCACCATCCAGCGCATGAAATGAACAGAGGAAAACCCGGCCTCCCTGGCCACATCCGTCAGTTCCGCCGGTGTCCAGAGACGATGAATCAGCCGGTTCGAGAAATGATGGGCCTCGCCACCCGGCCCCTCCGCGTCAAACTCATTACTGACCTCGACAAGCTGGCGCATCGGGTCGGTGACTGCTGTCATGGTCACATGATAGCTCCATCCATCAGACAGGAAGTCCCGTACTTCGTTACGCGGCGGATCAATCAGGGCTGCAACACCATTCCAGCAGTCAAAAACAAATGATGACGCGGGGTGCAGATGCGAGGCAACGGCCTGAAACATCGAGATCAGGGAGGTGCGGTCGGTGACATAATTTACAACATTGAACATGGCGGCAGCGCCATCAAACTGATCTGGTGGCAACTGCTCAACCGGCCCGGCAATGAACGTCACTCCGTCATGCGGACCAGCGGCCTGCGCCGAGGCGATCATTTCCTCGTCAGTATCAACAGCCGTGACAGAGATGTTGTGAGCGGCGAAGGCCCGGCTGTGGCTTCCGGTACCGCACCCCACCTCCAGCAACCGCTGACAGTCCGCCCCATCCCCGTTTGTCAGCAGATCCAGCACAACAGTTGCCTCAGCCCGATAGTCTTTCGAGGCATAGAGGCGATTGTAATGCTGATAAAAATTCACCGATCAACGCTCGAAATAACTTCTGACAACTTCTGACACCCGGTCGATATCACTTTCCGACAACGCCGGGTGGATCGGCAGGCACTGGCCATGTTCATGCGCCCTGATCGAATTCGGGAACCGGCTGTCATCAAGGTTCTGGGTTTCTCTCAGTGACGCAAAGCAGGGCTGGCGATGCAGCGGATAAAAGAACGGCCGCGACTGCACACCATTCTCGTTGACGTAATTCAGCAGCGCCTCACCGGCCGGAGAAAACAGAAACAGCCGGAACGGCACATAGCCGGATTTCGGCTGCTGCTTCAGCAGATAGACATCCGGCAGATCAGAAAAGTTGGCTTCATACCGTGCCAGATGTGCGGCCTTCCGCGCCAGAATTTCCGGCATTTTCTCAAGCTGCGCCAGACCAATCGCCGCCTGCATGTCGGTGATACGGAAGTTATAGCCGATGGCCGGATGCACATAGGCGCCACGGTCAAAACGACCCTGATTCCGCAACAGGCGCAGCCGGTCATACACCGCCTCGTCCCGACAGGTCACATAACCACCTTCACCGGTCGTAATGGTCTTGTCGGCAAAGAACGAAAAGCAGCCGACATCACCCATGGCACCGGCATGGACGCCATCATAATGCACGCCGATTGCCTGTGCTGCGTCTTCAATGATCAGCAGATCATGTCGTTTGGCAAAGCTCCGGACCCCATCCATATCACCGCACATGCCAAACATATGAACCGGCATGATCGCTTTTGTCCGGTCTGTTACGAGCCCGTCAGCCTCCGACAGGTCGATCTGAAAATTGTCGCCTGTTACCTCGACAAAGACCGGGGTTGCACCGGTCATCAGAACAGCATTGGCCGACCCGATAAAAGTCACATCGGGAACCAGAACCTCATCCCCCGGTCCAACTTCCAGTGCCAGCAATCCCAGCACCAGAGCCAGTGTGCCATTGGGTGCGAATACGCCGTAGGGTACGCCGATCATGTCATTAAGGCGTTCGGTAAATTCCGCGCTTTTCGGGCCTTCAGTAATCCAGCCGCTTTCAAGGCATTCCGTAACCAGCGCCTGCTCGCGGTCGTCGAACCAGGGTGAAACCTGCGTGATTACCTTATCCGTCATCTTCCGCGATCCTCAGTTAATCTGCCCGGCCGGGCGGTCACATAATGCATATCTAATCCGGTGCATTCTGTCGAAGCCAGAGCGTGTGATAGGCATCTTCCAGCGACCTGGTGAAGTCCTCTGCATGGCAGAGCGGACTTGCCGCCACCCGCGCCCTCAGTGTCTGCCGGTCATCAGCCAGTCGTGCCCGGTCAGCGATAAGTGCCGTCGCAATCCCCGCATATTCATCGAGGTCATCCGCAATCAGATCGTCAAGACCGACTGTCGTCAGCAGACTGGCACCAACCCGCCCGGCATGGGCCGTCCCGCGCAGGGTGACAACCGGCACTCCCATCCACATCGCCTCGCAGGTTGTCGTGGTCCCGGCATAGGGGAACGGGTCCAGTGCTACATCAATATCGCGATACAGCGCCAGATGTTCTGCCAGATCCTTTACATGACCAATCAGCGTGAGGCGGTCCGCTGCCAGCCCTGCATCTTCTGCGATCCGGATAAACTGTTCCCGCACCTTTGCATCCGCCAGCGGCCGCGCCTTCAGCAACAATCGGGCATCCGGAACTGACGCGGTCAGCCGTGCCCAGCAGGACATGACATCCGGCGTAATCTTGGCCAGATTGTTGAATGATCCGAAAGTCAGGGGCCGCCCCTCACTTCGCGAAGGGACCGGGGCATTTGGCGGCGGGCCATAACAATGGAAGCCATGGGGCAGACGTACCATCTGCTCGGTATGGAAACTGTCGTCCGGGTCTGCCATTTCATCCGTCAGGCGGTAGTCCATTTCCGCCAGACCGGTGGTTCCCGGATAGCCAAGCCAGGTCAGCTGGATCGGTGCTGCCCGTTCAGCGAAGACACCCAGCCGGTTGCCCGCCGTATGACCGGACAGATCGACCAGCAGGTCAATGGCATCAGAGCGGATCATATCCGCCGCAACACTGTCATCCCGCCCCCGGAGATCACGCCAGCCATCAGACAGCCCGCGCAGGCGGGAGGTCACGCCATCGGGGGCAGCGACATCGCTGTAACAGATCACCTCAACTGCATTCCGGTCATGCGCCCGCAAAACCGGCTCCAGAAAGAAGGCAACGGAATGGCTGCGAAAATCCGCAGAAACATATCCAACCCGCAAAGGCCGGGATGCCCGGACAGTCTGAATTTCCGACAGTGGCGGCGCAGAGGTGACAGCCCCCGCTCCCTGACCGAAAGTCCGGCCAAAAGCCAGATGTTCGTCATAAACCTGAGCCGCCGTGCGTGACGGATCATAACGCAGACAAAGCAAAAGGTTGCTCCACAGGCCTTTATCATCCGGTCGCAGTTTCACCGACTGACGATAAGCCGTGATTGCATCGTCATATCGGGCCTGCGCTTTCAAGGCATTGCCCAGGTTGCTCCACGCATCCGCATTACCCGGATCGCCATCGACGGCAGCGGTCAGGAAGGCTTCGGCCTCTGCGGCCTGTCCGTCCAGTATCAGTGCAGAACCAAGCCCCAGATAGGCCGGAACGAAACCCGGTCGCGCCTCGATTGCCAGCTGGTAACTCTCGCCTGCCCGGTCCAGTCGACCCTTCAGCTGCCAGGCCCCGGCCAGATTTGTCAGATAATCCGGGTTCCCCGCATCCATCCGCAGTGCTTTCTGAAACGCCGTGATGGCTTCATCAAGATCACCTGTCGCCCGCAGGCCGAGACCAAGCGCATTCTGAACATCCGGCGCATTCGGCCATTGCCGGGCCAGCCCCCGCAGATCATCAATGACGGCTGCGGCATCGCCGAGTGCAATTTTCAGGCTGGCCAGATTTAGCTGTGTCACCGGATCATCCGGGCGCAGTTTCAATGCGGCGGAAAACGCCTCAACAGCTTCTGCCAGATTATCCTGGGCGAATTCCGCGCTGCCAAGAGCCGCCAGTGCAGCCGGATAAGTCGGATAGCGGGTCAGCAGGCCTTTCAGTTCAGCAACCGCAGCCGGTGCCTTGCCAAGATCAATCAGCGTATTTGCCAGATTGACCGTCGCTTCCGGAAAATCAGGCCGGAGGGACAAAGCACTCCAGTAATGCCGGGCAGCCGGTGCAAAACGCCCCAGCGCATGCTGGCAATTACCCAGTCGCCAGTACAGTTCCGGCGTTTCCTGTTCGAGAACCATCTGAGTATAGAGATCAGCAGCGCCGGCAAAATCCCCTTCGGCTTCAAGCTGCCGCGCCGCCTGTAGTCTCTGTTCCGCCTCAGTAATTCCGGTAACTCCCTTTCAGGACAAACCGCCACAATCCCTTGTCGCGGTTCACTTCGCGCTGATGCCAGGCATAACCCTGACGCCAGCCGGATTTGAGTATTTCATCAACGGGCAGGTCCATCGGCCCGACCCATTCAAGCGGGGGTGAGACCGGCACCGATCCTTCAATGACCTGTACGGAGTCAGCCCGGATATCCTCGAATGATGCCGTGACACCGCGTCTAAAGGCCCGGCGAAACAGCCCGTTCGGCTCAATCCACCGGCCATCAATCCTTCGGATCGCCGTGGCACCGGCAGCATAATGGCAGGGCACTGCATTGGCTTCTGCTTCTGTCAGCAGTGAGGCGGCACCCGGCCCGGCGAACTGCAGCCGCTCCAGCGACGTGTCTCCGGGATGTGGGCCGGAGCAGCGTTCCAGCAGCTCACGACTGATGGCGAAACAATCAGCCGATGCTTCGGTTGCACGCAGGGAAACCTCTTCCTCACCCGGGTCAACACAGCCGTAGGCTTCCAGTCGCCAGCCACCACCTGCCGGTGACAGCATCCCGCCAAGCCAGTTGCTGGGCGTCTTGTCAAAGCCCGGCAGCACACGGGGCATGGCCAGCAGGGTATCGGCGTCACGGAAAGGACGTAACAGGTTTTCCAGAAATGTCGGCAGCGGGCGCACCCCCTCGCCAACAACCACAAAAACACCCCCATCTGCTGCTGCGACGGCACTGTTCCAGCCATCGATCCAGTCCGTCCCTTCGGCACGCAGATGTCTGAAGTTCTGAAACCGGGGGGCAAATCTGGCAACCACGGGTGCACAGACATGCTCCGCCGAGGTGTCGACAACCACAACCTGATAACTGTCAGGCCGCAGGGTCTGGGCTGCCAGACCTGTTAAAGTCCGGTCCAGGTCACCTATCCGGCTGGTTCCGATGACAATCACGGAGGAGGTTACGCCGCCCGGCGGCAGCATATAGCCGGGCAGATCTTCCTGCTGCCCGCCAACCGACAGGATCGCATCAAGCGGCACCGGCGGCGCGTCATCACTCACCGAAAGAGCCATCGCCAGCGAATAGCTGGCATGAGCTTCATCCGCCCGCCCCTGAGCCAGACGGAGTTCAGCCAGTCCGGTATGTGCTTCAACCGACCGGGGGTCGATGGACAACGCCCGGTAAAAGGCATTCGCTGCCTGTCGCAAGGCCATCCGGCCGGTCTCCACCCGTCCCAGCGCAATCCAGCATGCCGGTTTGTCCGGCGACAGATCAACAGCTGTGCTGGCCGTCTTCAATGCTTCTTCCAGACGGTCCTGTGACAGCATGGCACGGGCCAGCCAGCTCAGCGGCAGACCGTCTTTTGGTGACAGTTCGACCGCCCGGAGCAGATTTCTCAGGCCATCCCGGTTTCGCCCGGCGGAGATATCAAGGCGACCCAGATCGCAGAATGTCTCGGCGTCATCCGGGGCTATTTTCGCCGAAACCACATAGGCTGCACGGGCTTCATCAGTTCGGCCCAGTTTCTCCAGGGCCTGTCCACGCCAGCGATAATCTGCACCATCCTGCGGATCACGCTGTGCCAGCTGGCGCCAGATACCGGTGGCGACCTCGTTATGCCCGCGTGCATGTTCACGTTCCGCCAGCCGGAACTGCAGCGCATGATTATCCGGATATCGCCGGCAAACCAGCCGCAGCGCATCAACAGACGCATTGAGATTGCCAAGTCTGGCAGAAAGTTCGGAAAGTCCGATCAGGGCGTCAGGATCATTCGGTGAAACGCGCATAAGCTGGCGATAGGCGGCGGCTGCAGCGGCCACCCGCCCTTCGCGTTCCATAGCACGCGCCGTCTCAAGCAGCGATTCCACCGGGATATCGCGCTGACGCCAGAATACTTCCGATTGTTTGAATACCAACGTCTGCAGTCCGGACCAATAGTGCGAATCACCCGGAGTCTACGCGGCAGAGCAAAAGTACAACACAGCTATTCGTTCAAAAGAACAAACTAATCTGCACAATAGTCTTCCCAAAGCTGCAACAGGGCGGAGCCGAATGCAGCACCGTAACCGTCGACATCGCAAAGATCGGAACCTGCCATGGCCGGGCGCAGTCCGGTGCGGATTTCTGCAAGGGCCGGAATGTCTGCGGCAAGCACCGCGGCCGTCTCAACATAACCCGGTACATCATCAGATACCCATTCCGGATAACCGGCACCGCCGATCAGACTGGCACCAACCCGTGCGAGGAAGAAATTGCCCCGCAAGGCAACGACCGGCGCGCCATGCCACATCGCTTCACACAGGGTAATGCCACCACTGTTCGGGAACGGGTCGAGAGCGATATCAATCCCGTCATAGGTCGCCATCGTCACTTCATGACTGGCTGGCCCCAGCAGGTCGATGCGGTCCCGGCTGATGCCCTCTGCTTCAAAGAAACACCGGAGCTTTTCCTGCAATCGCGTGTCGCCGAGATTTCGGTCCCTCAGGACAAGACGGGAACCTGCTGTCCGTTTCAGAATATCCGACCATGCCCGTATGACAGACAGGTTCAGCTTGCTGGAACGGCTGATGCTGCCGAATGTGACATATCCCCGGCTCATCGCCGGTGAGGGCGAGACGCCGGGTGCATTGGCGGGTGGATGATAACTGGTAAAGCAGCCGGGCAGATATACCGGACGCTCTGTAAACAAGGCTTCGTCACCGGGCGGTGCCACGACCCTGTCGACCAGAATGGCGTCCATCTGCGACAGGCCTGTGGTGCAGGCATAGCCGCCGCCCCATTCCACCTGCACAGGGGCCAGCCGGTCGCCAAAACTGTTCAGACGATTGTTAGCCGTATGACCCGCAAGATCGATCAGGATGTCGATCCGGGCCTGCTCCACAGCAGCAGAGAATCCGCGTTGTGAGAGGCCTGACGTATTCACCCAGTTGTCCATCAGTCCACGTATACGGTTCGTCTCGGCGTCAGGCCGGACGACTTCGGCAAATCCGGTCAGGTGAAACCGTGCTCTCGGTTGCAGCCGGAACAGACCTTCCATGAAATAGCGCAGCGAATGCGCGCGGAAATCCGGCGACACCAGCCCGACACGGATAACCCGGTCCGCATCCCGGTCTTGCGTCGCGGGCCTCGCCTCCGGATCAGCGCAGAACCGCTCTGCCCAGCGACGATGTTCACGAACCAGTTCTTCAGGGTCAATCTCGGGATGCTGGCATAAACCGAACAACAGTTTTGTCCCGGCAACTTCATCATCGGGATTTGCTGCAACGGCAGCACGGTTCATTTCCAGCGCGGCATCCGGCTCGATCAGGTCACGCAGCAGATTTGCCAGATTGCCCATGACCGGCGCATGGCCGGGCCGCAGGGCGAGTGAACGGCGATATGCCACCTCTGCCTCAAACAGACGTCCCGCATCACGCAACGCATTCGCCAGGTTATTGTGACTGTCAGCCGAAGCCGGAACCAGATCGACTGCCCGTTCGGCCGCAACAATGGCTGCATCAAACTGGCGGTTATAGCGCAGCGCCACAGAGAGATTGTTGAATATCCGGGGTTGCTTTGTCGACAGTTCAGAGGCTTTCGTCAAAGCCTGAACGGCCTCGGGGATCTGCCCCGTCTCCATCAGCAGAAGCCCCCGGCCCATCTGAGCTTCGGCATTGTCAGGGGCCAGCGTGACGGCGGTCAGAAACTCAGCCAGTGCCTCGGGTCTGCGGTCTGCGGCACGCAGCGCATTCCCCAGCGCAACATGGGCCAGCACCATATCCGGTTCAATCTGAACAGCCCGCCGTCCTGCCTCAACCGCAATATCCGGCTGATAGCTGTTCTTCGCTGCGATACAAAGATTGACCCAGCCTTCGGTAAGGTCGGGATTCAACGCCAGTGCAGACCGAAAGCGGTCTGCCGCCTGTTCATATTGACCGCGGTCCATGGCGATCATTCCATGTTCATAAAGCAGATTTACATCCCGGGCCGCGATGCCGAGCAGAACAGTGATGACGGCTTCAGCCTCGTCAAATGATCCGGCACGGCGCAGGGCAGAGGCATGTTTCAGTCTGAGCGCCAGAGGGGCCGCCGGATGATGGGTGATGGCATCATTCAGGGCGGCCACTTCGGCGGCATGGTCTCCCTGCCTTGCATAGGCTTCGGCAGACGCTATCCGCGCTTCCGCGTAACGGGCATCTTCCGGATCAACCGTGCCAAGCTGCTCAACCGCCTCATCATACCGGCCCAGCCGGATCAGTACGATCCCCAGTCCAAGACGGGCAGCATTATTGGCGGGGTCTCCGGCAATCGACTGACGAAACATGTCGCCTGCGCGGTCAGTCATACCCGCATCCAAAAACGCAAATGCCTGTCGGGTCAGCGTATCCATCAGAAATCCGGGCCCCGACAAAACATGGTAAACAGAAAATCAATCATTTGCGGCGATCATTGTCTACAATGACCTGTCTGATGCAAACATGAACAACCGACATCTCCAGCAACAGCTGCAGCTTGCTTTACTGCAACTGCAAAGTGGCCGCGCAGATCAGGCAGAGACGATCTGTCACGACATAACCGAGAGCTTTCCTGATGATCCCAATGCGTATTATCTGCTCGGGGTCATATGCCTGGACCGACAACATAGTGACGATGCGGCCAGTTATCTGACCACCGCCTGCGGCCTTCCCGGCTGCCCGGAAGACGCCTTCCTGCGACTGACCCAACTGCCAGCGGGAACAGCAACCGCCGAACAGATGTTATTATTGCTCAGGAACGGACTGGGCATCTTCCCAAAATCATCTCAGATCTGGTTTGAATATGGCCTGACCCTTATCTCCACCGACAGGGAAAACCTGTCCCGGGGCATTGCGGCCCTGCTTCAGGCCCGTAATGCAGGATTGTCGACAGAGGCCCTGTATCTGGCACTGGCGCTCGCCTATGAAAAACAACGCGATACGGATGCCCTCAACGCTACCCTGTCGGACGGACTGAAAACCTTCCCGGAATCCGTAAAGCTGCGCATCAAGCAGGCAGAAGTTTTCTACAAATCGAATGACTGGGAATCCGCCCTCCGGGCGTTCAATGACCTGAAGGAAAGCTTTCCTGAAGCCGGGCAGGCTCATGTCCGCCGGGGTGCCTTCCTGATCAATCTCGCCCGCTATTACCAGTGGGCCTATCGGCATCCCGAAGCAAATCAGGCGCTTACCGACGCAGAAGAAGCCCTCACGCTGGCCAACCGGTTCAATGGCGATCAGCTTGAAATCGACCTTGCGACCGGCTTGCTGACAAATTTGCGGGCTGACTGGACCCGTTCCGAGACCGCCTTCCGGCGGGCCGCAGAAAATCCGGCAGCGCCGGTCACGGCCCCCCGGCAACTGGGCTATTGCCTGACCTATCAGGGCAAACTGGCGAAGGCAGAACCCTGGCTTCATCGCGCCCGCCAACAGGACCCCGATGATTCCGACACCAACCGTCATTACGCACATATCAGGCGATGGCAGGGGCACTATGACGACATCATCATCTATAGTGATCAGTCATCAGATCACGATTGCGCCTTTGCCGGTCGCCCGGCCAGCCATCTGAACGATGATTTTCGCCTGCCCATGGCTGTGATGGCCGATCATGACTTTGAGCTGCATGCAGAGCTTTCAGTTCATGATACCGGCGCACGACAGACCTTGCTGCGACCACTGAAAGACCATTGCTTCGAGATTACCCGTGAAGCTGACAATACGCTCAGCCTTTCCGTCGGGGATGGCGGCAGCTGGCGCAGCATCGAACGATACCGTCTCTGCGATCAGCCGGTGGGAGATCGTCTGACGCTTATTCTGGTCAGAGCTCAGGGGCGCATCAGCTGCCGGGTTAGCACACAGCCGGCCAAGCAGTTCGGTGCAAGTAATGACCTGCTGATACCCGGTGATAACCTCTGCATCGGTGACCCCGAAATACCCGGGCAGGTCATCGCCAGCAGATTCTTCCTGAAGATCAGCAACTACGACCGGTCTGTGACACGCCCCTGCCGCCGGATTGATATCAATACAATCTTCTATGGTGACATGTTCGCGCGGCTGATGGCGCATACCATGCTGCCGTCACTGATGCTGCCGGATAATCTGCCCGACCTGATGAAGGATTATGAGGTTGTTCAGCATATCTACTGCACCCGCCGCGAACTGCCCGTGCTGCATCAGGTCCGGCATCTTCTCGACAAGGCTGGTATTCCGCTCCGGATAAACACCTCAATTCTTGAACAGAATGGCGACGGCGCGGCGCGCTCCTGCCTGTACCGGGCTGTATGGGATCAGGTTGAAACATCCCTTGCCCGTGAGGCGCTGGTCCTGATGGCACCGCCAGACCATGTGTTTGGCCGCGGATTGTCCAAAACCCTGCGTGCCATGAAACCATACGACTATCTTGTGGTCGGCCATCCCCGCGTCATGATGGAAACCGCTTACCGGGATCTGCGTGCTGACCTCGCCCGGCCGGATGTCGATCAGTTCTTCACCAATGAGTATCTGGTCGATCTCGCGATGCACCGACATCCGCATCTGGTCATTCAGACAGGTCTGAATAATCCGTCAGAATTCTGGTGGAACAGCCGCCGGGATGGCGACATTTACCGGACGCGGTTCAAGGAGCCGCCCCCCGTCGCCTACTATCCGGCCCGCGACATGCTCTGCGTCATGACCGGAAATCCCTACACATTGCCTTTCGAGACCATAGATCACGATATCGTCGATCTGATGCACCGCACTGGCCGGCTGAAGTGGGTCGATAACAGCCAGGACTTCTTCTGGATCGAATACTGCAAACGGACCCGCAATGTACCGACAATCTATAACCGGTACTGGAGTCCGGCCGCCCGCATGTTCTCGGAAACAGACCTGAACTGGCACCTGAAGTGACCGAGAACTTTAACCTGTCGCAAAGGGCCTGATCAGCAATGCAAGTAGCTGAAAAGCAAAACCCAAGGAAAACTGCGGAACAGCGCAGTCGACCAAAGTGTTTCTTAACCCAATGTTCACCCCGATCTTTAGCTATTTTTTAAAGCGGATAGTGGACACTACAAAAAGTCGCAATGAGCGGCACCAAACAGAAGCAGTCGTCGGAAGGAATGCATTGTGGAGCATTCAAGCGTATCAAGGTCGGCAAATATAATCGGTCCCGCCGGACGCCCCATCACAAGGGCTGACCTGCCACCGTCAAATACCAAGCGATGGGTTATTCGTCGCAAGGCAGAGGTTGTCGCCGGTGTTCGTGCCGGGCTGCTCAGTCTTCAGGAAGCCTGTGACCGGTATGATCTGTCGGTAGAGGAATTTCTCTCCTGGCAGCGCATGATCGAACGCCATGGCATGCTCGGCCTGCGCACGACCCGGCTGCAGGATTATCGCCCCGGCCAGGAATAACCCGCCCCTGCCCGTTGATTAACCGACGGGTTAACCAGAAATTTACCTTCCCGAAAGCATAGTGGCGCAGTGGAAAGCTGACGCCTGTGCATTCGTGCCCGGTTTCAGTAAACAGGGACAATACGGGAAGGACCGACCGTGGCATCACTCGCTCAGACATTTAAAGGCCTTGGCCCTCGCCAGCTGGTAATAATCGGCGTACCCATCGCCATCCTGCTGACCGCGTCAATTTTCATTGCCGCACGGTTCTCGACACCGAACCTGGCCCCGCTTTATGGCGAACTGGAGCAGCAGGATTCTGCGGCCATCATCAGTCGCCTTGAGCAGATGAACATCCCCTATGAGATCGGCCGTAATGGCAGCCAGATTCTGGCGCCGGAAGACCAGGTCGCCCGGTTGCGCCTGACCATGGCAGAACAGGGCCTGCCGGCCGGCGGCACCGTAGGCTACGAACTGTTCGACAAGGGAGAGTCCCTCGGTTCCACGAACTTCCTGCAGAACATCAATCTGGTCCGGGCCCTTGAAGGCGAGCTTGAGCGGTCAATCGCCACCCTGCCCCGTGTCCGGAATGCCCGTGTCCATCTGGTGATGCCACGCCGCGAGCTTTTCAGCCGCGAACAACTTAACCCGAGCGCCTCTATTGCCCTGAAGACATCCGGCAAGATCGAGCGTCAGCAGGTTGTCGCCATTCAGCATCTGGTGGCCTCGGCTGTACCGAATCTCAAACCCTCGCGGATTTCTGTCATTGATGATCGCGGCCAGCTTCTCGCCCGCGGATTTGACGAAAATGATGCGGCCGGCCTTATGGCCTCCAACGCCGAGGAAATGCGGATCAGCGCACAGGATCGCCTGCGCACAAAGATCGAACAGATCCTTGAGCCGACTGTCGGTTTCGGCAAAGTCCGCGCCGAAGTTTTCGTCGACATGGACTTCGACCGGGTCACCAGCGTCAAGGAACGCTATGATCCGGAAGAACAGGTTGTCCGTTCCACACGTACGGTTGAAGAAACCGAAAGTTCCAAAGAAGCCGACAGCGATACCGTCTCTGTTGGGAACAATCTGCCGGATGCAGACCTCAACTTCAGTGGCGGCGGCAGTTCGGACACGAATTCACGTGCCCGCACGGAAGAAACCACCAACTTCGAAATTTCAAAAACCATCACCAATCAGGTCCGTGAAACCGGGGTTGTGAACCGGGTCAGCGTCGCTGTTCTGGTTGATGGGCTCTACACCCCGCCGGCCGAGGGCGCAGAAGGTCAGATCCCCGTCTACCAGCCCCGCACGGAAGAGGAACTCCAGAACCTCACACGACTGGTACAATCAACCATCGGCTTCGATGCGAATCGGGGCGATACTGTTGAAGTCATCAACCTCAAATTCATCGATCCGACGGCTGGAATCGACGAAGATGCCGGTCTGACCATCTTCGGTGTGAATATTACCGAGCGGGTTTACGACATCTTCGAACTGGTGCTGCTGGCCATCGTCGGGATCATCGTTCTGCTGATCATCGTCAAGCCGCTGATGGAGTATATCCGGGAGCAGGCTTCGGCTACAGCCCAGGAAGGCCGCCGCCTGATCGCTGATCAGACATCTGCCTCACCAGCCCTGACAGGACCGACAGCAGCACGGGTGCCGGGTATGCGTCCGCCGGAAGATATGGATCAGATTGAAGAACTGATCGATATTGACCGGGTCGAAGGTCGTGTTAAAGCTTCTTCCGTCAAGAAGGTTGGTGAGATCGTTGACAAGCATCCGGAAGAAGCGCTGTCAATCATCCGCACCTGGTTGTACGCAGAGACCTAAGGGGGTCAGAGTATGGGCCGGACGAAGGACGACTACAGGAGCCTGGCAGGCGTTGATAAGGCAGCTATTTTCATGCTGTCGCTCAACGACAATCAGGCGACCAAGATGTTCGAAATGATGGACGACGAGGAAATCAAGGAGCTGTCGCAGGCGATGGCTAACCTGGGTTCCGTCTCGTCCACCGTTGTCGAACGCCTGTTTGTTGAATTTGCCGACCAGCTCTCATCCACCGGCTCTCTTGTCGGAACCTACGATTCCACCGAACGGCTGCTGATGAAAAGCATGGGCGCAGAACGTGCTGCGGCCATGATGGAGGAAATTCGCGGCCCTGCCGGTCGTACCATGTGGGAAAAGCTGGCGAACGTGAACGAAGCCGTTCTCGCCAACTACCTGAAGAACGAATATCCGCAGACCGTGGCCGTCGTGCTCTCGAAAATTCGGGGTGATCATGCCGCCGCCGTGCTGTCACTGCTGCCGGAAACCTTCTCCATGGAAGTCATCATGCGCATGCTGCGTATGGAAGCTGTGCAGAAAGAAGTGCTCGACGGTGTCGAAAAGACATTGCGGACAGAATTCATGTCGAACCTTGCCCGCACCCAGCGCCGTGATGCCCATGAAATGATGGCGGAAATCTTCAACCATCTGGACCGCAACACGGAGAACCGTTTCGTCACCGCCCTGGAAGAGCGCAATCGCGAGAGCGCCGAGAAGATCAAGGCTCTGATGTTCACCTTCGAAGATCTCATCCGCCTCGATACTGCCGGTGTCCAGACTGTCCTGCGGTCCGTCGAAAAGGACAAGCTGGCGATGGCGCTGAAAGGCGCATCGGAATCAATCGCAGAGATGTTCTTCAACAACATGTCCGAACGTGCCGGCAAGATGCTGCGCGAAGATATGGATGCCCTCGGCCCTGTCAGGCTGAAAGATGTCGACGACGCCCAGGCGATCATTGTGGTCGCCGCGAAGGAGCTCGCCGACAGAGGCGAAATCGTGATCTCCGACGGTGGCGCAGAAGACGAACTGATCTACTAGGGCTGCACGGAAAACCATGGCCGCCATTCACAAGTTCCTGTTCGAGAAGTCTTTTGACGATCCGGATATGCTTGCGCCTAAAAAGAAACCCAAGACGGAAGCTCCTGTCGTTGATGAGCCGGAAGAACCGGTAGTGCCGACCGTCACGATGACCGAAGAGGAATTCGCGGCGAAGCTGAAGGAAGTTGAGGAAGAAGCCTATCTACGCGGCAAGACCGAGGTAGAAGACGCACAAAGCCGGTCTATCGAAGATGAAATCGCTGCCGCCCTGAGGTCGATCAGCATCCAGTTGCCGGATATTGCCGCAAAACTGGGCCCCGAAGCAGAAATGCGCAGTGGTGATGCCGTTCTCGTTGCAGCCTCGGTTGCCCGCAAGCTGCTGCCGGAGAAAATGGCAGAAGGTGCGATTGAAGAGATTGAGGGACTGGTCCGTTCAACGGTTTCAGGACTGATCAATGAGCCGAGGGTTGTGGTTCGCGCAAACCCGGAAATTGCTGAAGGCCTGCGCGAGAGACTGGCTGAAGTGGCCACGGAAACCGGGTTCGATGGCAAGCTGACAATTGTCGATGATGAAAAGCAACCTGTCGGCAACTGCCATTTGGAATGGTCTGATGGTGGTGCGGAACGGGATGTCGAACGCATGCTGAATGATCTCGATGGCCTGATCGATCGCTACCGGGAAGCCCAGGAAGCGGCACGCATTGCCGCAGAGGAAGAAGCGGCTGCCCTTGCTGAAGCCGAAGCTGCAGCAGAGGCAGAAGCATCAGCAGACGAAGATGACGAAACCGGGACACCTGAAGCTGACGAACAGCCCCCCGGTGAAAACGAAGAAAGCGACGAACAGACTGCTTTGGATGCAGACGACAAGCCGGTATGATAGATGATTCGCAGAATAAGGATTGAATGATGGCGGATGATAATGATCTGAATCTGCCTGACCTTGATGAAGTCGCAGCCAGCGGCGGATCAATGGGCATGGACGAGGAAATGACGGATCCCCCTGAGCCGGACATGAGCGCGGCATCGCGCACTGCCCGGGATCTGGAGGCTGTCTACGACATTCCCGTGCAGGTATCGGCCGTGCTCGGCAAATCAACAATGCAGGTCAGCCAGCTTTTGCGACTGGGTCGTGGCGCTGTCGTCGAACTGGACCGCAAGGTTGGCGAGGCCATCGATATTTATGTGAATAACAGACTTGTAGCGCGTGGCGAAGTCGTCGTCGTGGAAGACCGGCTTGGTGTGACCATGACGGAAATCATCAAGACCGACCGGGCCTGATAGCGCATGTCGGTCATTCCAGATCAACACTGGGCGGATTAGGTTCAGCGAATGGCAGACAACAGCTCTGGTGGCGGCACGTCAATCGACCTCGCGACAATACTGGGACTTCTCGGTGCTTTCGGGCTGATCATCTCGGCCATGGTGCTGGGCGGTTCTCCCGGTTCATTTGTAGATATACCCTCAATCCTGATCGTCATCGGCGGGACATTCGCAGTTACGATGGTCAGTTTTTCCATTTCCGAGATGCTTCGCGCCGGCGTGGTTATCGGGAAAACCTTTGTCGCAACCCAGTATGACCCGAGCGGGGCCGCCAATCAGGTGATGCAGCTGTCTGAACTGGCCCGCAAGAAAGGCGTTCTGGCATTGCAGGGGGTTGTTGAAGGGCTGAACGAGACACCGTTTCTGCACAAGGCCATTTCGATGGTCGTCGATGGTACGCCGGGCGATGAAGTTGAACTTGTGATGCGGCGTGATCTCAACTCTACCATCTCACGCCATCAGAAAAGTGCGGCAGTCCTGAAGCGGGCAGCCGAAGTTTCCCCGGCCATGGGTCTGATCGGTACATTGATCGGGCTGGTTCAGATGCTGGGTAATCTGGATGACCCCTCGACCATCGGTCCCAGCATGGCCGTTGCCCTGCTGACCACATTCTACGGCGCCATTCTGGCGAACATGGTGTTCTCGCCGCTGGCATCGAAACTGGAAAAAAATTCGGACGAAGAAATGGTCGTCAATCAGGTCTATCTGTTGGGGGCCGGGTCGATCGGTCGCCAGGAAAACCCCCGGCGTCTGGAACTTCTTATCAACAGTCTGCTGCCACCTTCGCAGCGCATCACGTATTTTGACTAGGGGCTTCTGAAGGCAATGCGTCTACTCATTATCGGTTCACTTGGCGGACAGATCGGTGCAGCGAGCAAGATTGCGGTATCGCGCGGGGCAAAGGTTGTCCATGCCGATAACGTAGCCGAAGCGCTGAACGTGCTGCGGTCCGGTCAGGGTGCTGACCTGATCATGATCGACGTGAAGCAGAATATTGCGCAGCTGGTCGAAAGCCTCAAATCCGAGCGCATTTCTGCCACTGTTGTTGCCTGTGGCACAGAGAATGACAGCCAGGCCGCCGTCGGGGCAATCAAGGCCGGAGCGCAGGAATTTGTACCGCTGCCGCCTGATCCCGAACTGATGGCCGCCGTGTTCGAGGCCGTCGCGGAGGAAAGCCATGCGCTGATTGCCGCAGACAGCCGCATGCTGGAGACCATCCGCCTTGCCGAGCAGGTCGCCCCGACAGAGGCAACCATTCTGATTTCCGGAGAAAGCGGTACCGGTAAGGAAGTCATTGCGCATCACATTCACCGCAAAAGCCGGCGATCAAAAAACCGGTTTGTTGCCGTCAACTGCGCCGCCATTCCGGAAAACCTGCTGGAAAGTGAGCTTTTCGGCCATGAAAAGGGAGCCTTCACCGGCGCGGTTGCCCGCAGGCTTGGCAAGTTTGAGGAAGCCAATGGCGGCACCATGCTGCTCGACGAAATCAGCGAAATGGATATTCGCCTGCAGGCAAAGCTGCTGCGTGTCATTCAGGAACGCGAAATTGACCGGCTGGGCGGCACGAAGCCGGTCCGGGTGGATGTCCGGATTCTGGCAACGACGAACCGTGACCTGCAATCGGAAGTGCGTGAAGGACGTTTCCGGGAAGATCTTTATTTCCGCCTGAACGTCGTCAATCTGGCGATGCCGTCACTCCGCGACCGGCCCGCCGATATCGAAGTCCTGTCGACCCATTTCGCCCGGAAATATGCCGAACTGAACCATATGCCGGAGCGGGCTATTGATCCCGGCGCCCTTACCATGCTGAAAAGTCACAGCTGGCCGGGAAATGTCCGGGAACTGGAAAATACAATCCATCGTGCCGTGATCATCACCACCGGTGACAGGATCGGGCCCGATTCAATCATGATCACCCCCTCATCCTCCTCTCAGCAGAAAGATACGGCAGACGGCACCACAGGTCTGGTTGGCCGGACCGTCGCAGATGTCGAACGTGACCTGATCATTGATACATTGCAGCACTGCGTCGGCAACCGGACGCATGCCGCGAACATTCTGGGCATTTCAATCCGGACGCTGCGAAACAAGCTGAATCTGTACAACGATCAGGGTGTTGCCGTACCAGCTCCCGGCGAAGGGTGAGGTCGTGAATGGCTGACGCCCTTCCCCAGACCGATAACCAGACACCGGAAGGTGGCGGCGCTGACGGTGGCGGTGTCAATTTCGACAGCCTGTTTGCCCGCGCACAGGCTGCACTGCGCCGCGGTGATATTCTGCTGGCACTCGGCGTCATCCTGATTGTCGGCGTCCTGATCCTGCCCTTGCCGGTCTGGCTGCTGGATTTCAGTCTCGCGCTCTCCATCACCTTCTCGGTGATGATCCTGATGACCGCGATATTCATCGAAAAACCGCTCGAATTCAGTGCATTTCCGATGATCCTGCTGATCGCGACCATGCTGCGGCTGGCACTCAACATGGCATCAACGCGGCTAATTCTGGCCAATGGTCATGAAGGTACGGCTGCTGCCGGAAAGGTTATTGAAGCCTTTGGCGACTTTGTCATGTCCGGCAATTTCGTGATTGGCATCATCGTTTTCGCGATTCTGGTGATCGTCAATTTCATCGTCATTACCAAAGGTTCCGGGCGTATCGCGGAAGTCACCGCACGCTTTACTCTCGATGCCATGCCCGGCAAGCAGATGGCCATTGATGCCGATCTTTCCTCCGGTCTGCTGGATGAAGAAGGTGCCCGCGCACGCCGCAAGCAGCTGGAAGAAGAAAGCAGCTTCTTCGGCGCGATGGATGGTGCCTCGAAATTTGTCCGGGGTGATGCGATTGCCGGATTGCTGATTACCTTCATCAATGTGATCGGCGGCATCATTATCGGCGTTGCCCAGCAGGACATGGCATTTTCTGATGCGGCCGATGCCTATACCCGTCTGACCGTGGGTGATGGCCTTGTAACGCAAATTCCGGCGCTGCTGGTCTCCGTCGGTGCGGGTATGCTGATCACCAAGGCCGGTGTAGAAGGCGGAGCCGAGAAAGCCGTCATCGGTCAGCTGACCAGTTATCCGAAGGTGCTGGGCATCAGTTCAGGCCTGCTGGCCTTCTTCGCCTTTCTTCCGGGTATGCCATTCGTTCCTTTCTCGCTGCTGGCCGGGGTCACCGGGATCAGTGCTTTCATGCTGGCCCGCCAGAAACGTGAAACCGCACTGCAACTTGCGCAGGAAGCCGAACGACGTCAGGAAGCCGAGCAGCAGGCCCCTGTAGAGGACGAACCGATTTCCACAGCGCTCCGTATTGATCTGGTTCGTCTTGAACTGGGATATGGTCTGCTGAGCATGATCAACAGCCCGCGTGGCCAGAAACTGACCGATCAGGTCAAGGCACTGCGGCGACAGCTGGCTTCCGAAATGGGCTTTGTCATGCCGAGTGTCCGCATTCAGGACAACATGCAGCTTGGCGCAAACAATTACGTCATCCGGGTCAAGGAGATCGAGGCCGGACGCGGTGATTTGCGGCCCAATATGCTGCTGGTGATGGACCCGCGGGGTGATGACATCACAATCCCCGGTGAAAAAACGACTGAGCCGACCTTTGGCCTTCCCGCCACCTGGATTGACATGGCGAACCGGGAAGAAGCCATGTTCCGCGGTTATACGGTCGTTGATCCGTCAACAGTCATCACCACCCATATCACCGAAGTCATCAAAGACAACATGTCGGAACTGTTGTCGCACAGCGAAACCCAGAAGCTGCTTGATGAACTCGACAAGGAACAGCAGAAACTGGTCGCTGACCTTGTGCCCGGCCAGATCACGGTTGGTGGTATCCAGCGTGTTCTCCAGAATCTGCTGAAGGAACGCGTGTCAGTCCGCGATCTGCCGACCATACTGGAAGGGATATCGGAAACATCAGGGCACACACGCAATATCATGCAGATAACCGAGCATGTCCGGACCCGGCTGGCGCGACAGATCAGCGACATGAACCTGAACGCGGATGGCGTGGTGCCGCTTGTCACCCTGTCACCGCAGTGGGAACAGGCATTTGCCGAATCCCTCATCGGTCAGGGCGACGATCGCCAGCTTGCGATGCCACCCAGCCAGTTGCAGGATTTCATTGCAAAGGTACGCCAGACCTTTGAACATTTTGCCATGATGGGCGAAACGCCAGCTTTGCTGACCAGCCCGGCAATCCGCCCCTATGTGCGATCGATCATCGAGCGCTTCAGGCCTGTTACAACCGTCATGTCCCAGAATGAAATCCACCCGAAAGCGCGCATACGCACGCTGGGTCAGGTCTAGGGTGAACCGGTCATGCGCTTGAAAACCTTCACAGCAATAGACATGGCAGATGCCATGCGGCTTGTCCGGCTGGAAATGGGTGATGATGCCATCATCGTCTCGACCCAGAAGGGTATCGACGGCTCTGGCGTGCGTGTCACGGCAGCCCTTGAACCATCGACCGGCCCGGCCAAGGAGACCGAAGAAAAACCACGGACGCAGCAGCCCGCGGCCATCGATTCCATCCGCCGGACGCTGGATGCCCATAACGCCCCGCCCCGGCTGGTTGACAGGCTGCTGAATGCGGCCCGCCAGATCGAGGTGGAAGATCCGGTAATGGCACTGGCCGGCGCGCTGGAGGCCGGATTTACTTTTGCCCCCATTCCACAGGATGCCGCGCCGAAGCCCTTTATGCTGATCGGCCCTCACGGTGTCGGCAAAACAGTAACCGTAGCCAAGCTGGCAGCCCGGGCCATGCTGGCCGGCAACCCGGTTCGTGTCATTACCACCGACACCACCAGCGCCGGTGCCATTGCCCGGCTGGACGCCTTCACCAAGATCATGAGCATCCGGCTGGAAACCGCCGAAAGCGCCGCTGCACTCGCCAAATTGCTGCAAAGCCGCACCGGCAACGAACTGACCTTCATCGACAGCACCGCCGGCAATCCGTTCAACCGCATGGATATGGCCGATCTGGCAGATTACTTCACCGCCTCGGAACTGGAACCCGTTCTGGTGCTGGCGGCCGGTGGCGATCCGCTGGAATCAGCCGAAATCGGTGAAGCCTATGCCGGACTGGGTGCAACAAGATTACTGGCCACCCGTCTCGACATGACCCGGCGACTGGGCAGCCTGCTCAGTGCTGCCGATGCCGGGCGCATGATGTTCTGCGATGTCTGCGCCACACCCCAGGTAGCCAACGGCGTCAGCCCGATCAACCCGGTCGTTCTGGCACAATTGCTAATGCCCGATTATCAACAGTCAACTTCGAGTTACTCCCTCGATGAGGCCCTATCATGAGTACTGTCACACCACTCGCGCCAAGAACCAATGCCCGGCCACGAGGCCGCAATCTGGTTGCTATCGCATCCGGTAAGGGCGGCGTCGGAAAGACGCTCTTTGCCATCAGCCTGAGCCATGCGCTCGCACGCGCCGGACGCAAGGTCCTGCTGTTCGACGGAGACCTTGGACTGGCCAACGTGGATATTCAGCTTGGCCTGATGCCAAAGCATGACCTCGGCGGTGTAATTGCTGGCCGGATGTCACTCAATCAGGCGGTTCTGCCGTTTGATGACGGTGGATTTGATATCATCTCCGGGCGTTCCGGTTCCGGCAGCCTTGTTGATCTGCCGGTTGGACGTCTGCAGGGGCTCGGTGACGACCTGACCCTGATGGCGGCCAATTACGATCATGTCATCATTGACCTCGGGGCGGGTGTCGAAAAGACGGTCCGGGCCCTGACCAATAATGTCGGGGTCATTCTTGTGGTGACAACCGATGAGCCGACCTCTCTCACCGATGCCTATGCCTTTATCAAGGTGACCCATATGGATCAGCCGGATGCAGATATCCGGGTTGTCGTGAACATGTCGAACACGCCGAAGGAAGGCGAACGTACCTACAACACCCTGCTGAAAGCCTGTGAGGGTTTTCTGAAGTTCAGCCCGGCACTTGCCGGAACAGTTCGCCGCGATGACAAGGTCCGGTCTGCGATCCGCAGCCAGACCCCGTTGCTGATGCGCTATCCGAACACGGACGCCGCAGCAGATATCGAAGCCATCGCGACACGCCTGATCAAAGGCAGCGGCTGAGCATCCATCGGTCATGGTGACAATAACCCCGCAGGCCCTGCCCCAGCCCGTTCCGGGAACAACGTCGCCAAATCCTGTTGTTACCTTCAGCAATCCGGCGGCGGCACTTGCTGCACTGGGCGGTAATACTGCGGTCCAGGTTGCGGTAACGGCCAGTCAGCCGACATCAGCAGGAGCCGTCCTTCTGTTACAGGTTGCCGGTCAGTCTGTGGAAGTCCGCAGTCCGGTCACTCTGGCGCCGGGTACCCAGGCTGAACTGAAACTTCTGCCCGCCGCCAACGGCACAAAGGCCCAGCTGGTTTTGCCGGATACCGGCAAGACAGCCGGCAATTCCGGCGGCACATCCTCCGCTGCCAGATCAGATGGCAATCCCGCAATCGTCACCATCAGGGGTACCTTGCAGGCCACGGTCATCCGTCCGGCAGCCGGTGTCTCGTCACCGGCAGCTCCTTCTGCCTCAACGGCGGCAGCTACCGGTACGCCTCCTGCCGCGACAGGCGCAACAACCGCATCAGGCGCACCTCCGGCGACACCGACCGCAACAACCACTCCGCCGCTCCCGACCGGAAGCAATGTCGCTCCGGCATCGACAGCCGCAGCCCCTGCGGTAACCCCACAGACATTCGTCCCGGGAAGTATGCTTACAGTGCGTCCGTTACCCGCCGGTTCATCTGCCTTATCTGCTGCAACAACAGTTCTGACAGCAACTGTTGCCAGTACCAGCTCCGGCGGGACCAGCTTGCTGACATCGCCAGCAGGCACCCTGTCGCTCAATCTGCCGGATGCACCGCCTCCCGGCGGTCAGGTCCGGCTGGAAATTCTTGAGATCCTGCCCGCCCCCCTGACAAACAGTCCGGTATTATCAGCCTCCGGTCTGCGCGGACTGGGCGATACCCTGTTGCAGGTCATGCAGGTGCTGTCCCGAACGAATCCGGATGCCGCGCGTGAGCTGGCCTCCCGCCTGCCACAGGCCAGCCCCGAACTGGCGGCCAACATTACACGGATGATCAGCGGTCTGCGTCTGGGACAGGCCGGCCCGGTCATCGGCGACACAGTCATGCAGATACTGGAAAGAAGCGGGCGTGGCGGACTGCTCAGCCGTATCCGGGAAGACGTGCGGACTGCCCGGCAAACCGGCGGTGAAA
Organism: Alphaproteobacteria bacterium HT1-32; assembly: GCA_009649675.1. NCBI lineage: Bacteria > Pseudomonadati > Pseudomonadota > Alphaproteobacteria > Alphaproteobacteria bacterium HT1-32. The sequence goes on from WJPL01000001.1 coordinate 51,798, forward strand.
ACAATGACTGGCGAAGTTACCAGTTACCATTTCTCAATGGACAGGAGATTGAGCCCATCAGGCTCCATCTCCACCACCCGGAAGATGACGACGGCAAACCTGATCCGGATCAGGCAACGAAACGCTTTCTGATTGATCTCGACCTCAGCAATATCGGCCCGCTGCAAATTGACGGGTTGATCGGCGACCAGAGTCTTGATCTGATCCTGCGCACCACCATGCCGATGCCCGGCAATTTCATGGATGATCTGAACCTGATCTATATCACTGCACTGGAAGCTGTCGGAAAAACCGGACGGCTGACCTTCCGCCATGACGAGCCCCTGATTGAAATTCAGCCGACAGCAGAATCAAGACCGGGAATTTTTGTCTGATGGAGACCTTTGAACGCCGTGCCTTGCTGGCCTGTGCCCCCAATCCGGCCGTACATCGGGATTATATTGTCAGTCTTACCGGCCAGTTGCCCGGCATTACCGTGAAAATTCATTATGTGCCGGATCGTGAAATCATCATGCGGGACTCGCTGATCCGATACCTTCAGGCAATTGAACGGCTTGACTGGACCGGCATTGAATCTATCGGTGTCACGGTGATGGAAGATTTCTTTGATGTCTCGATCGCCCGCTGGACAATGGTAACGCTGCAGCAGACCGATGGTGATGCGGCAATTGAATTCATGGCCGAAGACCGGCAACCAAACTGGAATAACACACGGCTGCTGGAACGGTTGCGATAGGCAGGAACTCTGAGAGGGAGAAAGCAATGACCACACAACGATGGAAACGAAGACCTGAGGGCTCAACCTGGGGCGATTTTGGTGAAGATGACCAGCAGGGCAGAATGAATCTGCTGACACCAGAGGTGGTCCGCAGCGCCATATCCGAGGTACAGGAGGGCGTCACCTTTTGCCTGAGCCTGCCACTGGATCTGCCGGGCGGCGACAGTGTGAACAGCAAGCGCAAGCCACCTGAACTGCGCCCGGTATTCGTTGGCGATGACGTCTATTCAAACTATCGCTGGAGTGAACGCATTCCCGGCAACCATGACATCAGCAGCGACGAAGCGGTTCTGCTACACAGCCAGTATTCAACCCAATGGGATAGCCTGGCCCATATCGGGGCCGAGTTTGATGCCGACGGGGATGGCGTGCCCGAAGCCCTGTATTACAACGGATTTCGTGCCGGAGAAGATATTCACAGCCCCTACGAAGGCGGCGCCCGTGCACTCAGCATCGACAATATGGCAACAGCCTGCGTCCAGACCCGCGGTGTCATGATCGACGCCCGGCGTCATCTTGGCGATGCCCGTACAGCCATTGATATGGACGGCCTCCAGCAGATCATGGATACCGATGGTATTGATGTTCGCGAAGGCGACATGCTCTGCCTTCATACCGGGTTTGCCACCATGATCATGGAAATGGCAGGTAATCCGGATGCAGCAAAACTCCACAGTTCCTGTGCCGTGCTGAATGGCCGTGACGACAGACTGCTGCGTTGGATCAGTGACACCGGCATTGTTGCGATTGCTTCCGACAATATGGCAGTTGAAGACTCCCATGGCACTGGTGGCGCAGAAGATGGCGGTTCCCGGCTTCCCCTGCATCACCATTGCCTGTTCAAACTTGGCGTACATCTCGGGGAACTCTGGTATTTTGAAGATCTGGCGAAGGCCCTGGTTGACCGTAAGCGCAACAGCTTCCTGATCACGGCCCCGCCACTACGCCTGCCCGGCGCCGTTGGTTCGCCGGTAACCCCTGTCGCGACCATTTGACTATTTGGCAGTTGCCGGGAATTTCCGCTATCGTCTCCGCATCGGGGAAGAATAATTCGGGGATGTTATGAGCGGACTACTATCGAGCCTGACAAACGCCTATCAGGAAATGCTGGAACGGCACCGTAATCTGCCCTTTCTGAAGGCAGTGATGGCGTCCAGCGCGATCATGGCAATTGCCGACGGGGAAGTTACCTTCAACGAACGTGTACGAATTGACCAGATTCTTGAAACGCTCGACAAGCTTGCGGTTTTTGACCCCCATGAAGGGGTTGATCTGTTCAATGATTATATTGAGGGGATCAAGGAAAACTCTGCCGCCGGGCACGAACGTTGCTGGGAAGATATCCACGCCGCGGTTGAGGATATCGAAACAGCCGCTCTGATGCTGCGGATATGCCTCGCCATCTGTGCTTCGGATGGCGAGGTCAACCTGCCGGAGCAGATCGCTGTTGTGACCCTTTGTAGCCGGCTTGGTGTCGAGCCGAAGGATTGTGGTCTTTATACAGACCTGACAGCCGAAGAGTTTCTGGCACAGTCCATCAAACAACCCTGAAATCGACAAGCTTCTGACATCAGGCAATGCGCAGGGTATCCCCTCGTAATCAAAGGACAGTACCATGCCATCCGTTGCCATACTGACGCTGCCTGAATTCAATGAAGTCGACAGTTTTGTCGCCTACCACATGCTGAACCGGGCACCGGAGGTTGATGCTTTTCTTGCCGGGCCGGAACCGGAGGTCGTTTCCTTCTTCGGCACACGGGTTCATATCGACCACAGTCTGGAAGACGCCCTGAAAGCCGATGCAGTCATTGTCGGCAGTGGCCGTCTGACCAGAAAGTTTGCCGCTAATAACGATTTCCTGACCGCGCTGAAATTCAGACCAGATCAGCAGATCGTCGCGTCACAATGTTCGGGGGCGCTGATTCTGGCAAAACTCGGTTTGCTGCAAGGACTACCGGTCTGCACCGACAACATGACCCGACCCTGGATCGAGGAGATGGGACTTACCGTGCTCGACAGAACCCTTGCGGTGGACGGAAATATTGCCACTGCCGGGGGATGTCTCGGCGCACAGCAACTGGCGGCCTGGATACTTTGCCGCCTGGTTGGCGAAGCTGCCGCCCGCGATGCCCTGGCATATGTTGCGCCCATCGGCGAGGGCGATAATTTTGTCGATAATCTGGTCAAAGCCGCAACACAGGCTGATCAGAGCCGGTGAACAAGGCCGGCGCGCAGCCTAAAGCCGGCCGGCATTCAGTGCGCGGCGTTGCGGGTTAAGCCCCAACTCATCAAGCTCGTTCTGCTGCCGCCTGTTGACCTGCAGGGTTTCAACCTTGTCCCGGTTGTCCTTGGTTATTTCAATGGTTTTCAGCTCGCGAAAGGCCCCGCGCACTTCTTCCTGAGCAGACTCAATCTGTTTTTCCACATTGGCCAGCGACTGACGCAGTCGTTCCCGCCGGTCGATATAGCCAAGGGCATAGGTTGCATAGGTTCGGCCAGCCTCGAAATTCCGGGCTGCCAGCGCCTGCTCCGCCTGTAGTTCAGCCTCCAGATTTGCCAGTTCCGTCTGGAGTTGTTCAGACAGGCTGAGCAAGTCGCCAAGCTGTCGGCGTTTTTCATCGAGCCGCCACTTCTGCAGCCGGATTACGCTATCCAGTCCCCGTCGCGCCATACCCTCAAGCCCCCAATATTTCTGCAAGTCGTTGATAACCAGTGGCGAGATCCGTCGCCTCACCCTTCTGCTGGGTCATAAATTCTTCCAGCGGTTCGTGATAGTGAATTGCTTCATCAATTCCCGGATCAGAGCCTTTCCGATAGGCACCAAGACGGATCAGTTCAGCCATATCATCATAGGTCGCCATCAGTCGGCGCGCCCGGCTTACAATCGCTGTTTCCTCCGCCGTATTACAGGCAGGCATGGTTCTGGAGACAGAACGCAGAACATTCACTGCCGGATAGCGCCCGCGCTCGGCAATTTCACGGTCGAGAACAATATGGCCGTCCAGAATACCCCGGACAGCATCGGAAATCGGCTCATTATGATCATCACCTTCCACCAGCACGGTGAACAGACCGGTAATGCTGCCGCGATCAATGCCCGGTCCTGCGCGCTCCAGAAGTTTCGGCAATTCTGCAAATACGGTCGGTGTATAGCCTTTTGACGTCGGCGGCTCGCCTGCTGACAAGCTGATCTCACGCTGGGCCATCGCAAATCGCGTGACGGAATCCATCATGCACAGGACCTGACAATCCTGATCCCGGAAAAATTCAGCAACCGCCATCGTTACGTAAGCCGCCTGGCGGCGCATCAGTGGCGGCTCGTCTGACGTTGCCGCAACAATTACGCTCCGGGCCATGCCATCGTCACCAAGATCATCTTCAATGAACTCCCGTGCCTCACGGCCACGTTCACCGATCAGGCCGATGACATTCACCTCGGCTGAGGTTCCACGTGCAATCATTGACAGCACCGAAGACTTGCCAACACCGGACCCGGCAAAGATTCCCATGCGCTGACCATTACAAAGGGTCAGGAAACTGTTCATTACCCGCACACCGACATCCAGCTTGCCGGCAACGCGCTGTCGCTGATGCGCCGGCGGGGGCGTATTGTGAATTGGCATGCCGACATCACCGCGAGGCAGTGGTCCCTTGCCGTCAATCGGCTCCCCCATGGCGTTGATCACCCGCCCGAGCCATTCCCGTGTCGGATAGATCATTGGCTCCGCCTCGCCAATTTCGGCGCGACAGCCAATACCAATGCCTTCGACGGCACCGAACGGCATCATCAGGGCCCTGTCATTCCGGAAGCCGACAACCTCACAGGGAAGATGACGACCGCCACGGGCATGAATGGTACAGCGGTCACCGACGGACAACGCCCGCTGGACGCCGCCGACTTCAACCAGCATGCCGAGAACAGCCGTCACCCGGCCGAACAGATGCCGGTCGGTCAGCTGGTCTACATCACTGATAAAGCTTTTGATCAGCGCACTGCGCAAATCCACTATCCCTCATCTCTCGATCCCTCCGCACTGTACGGACAACAGGGTTAATCACTGGTAAATATCCGTGTCCGCCGACAGACCTCAAGACTAGCCAAATAACGCTGGTTTTTCTTGGAGACTACGCAGTAAAACAGCAAACTTACGAATATGGTTAACAATACTCTTGTAAGACGTATTAAAGTTGATTATGGTTAACCAAGGTTAACAGCGTTCAGGTGGAGTTCCAGATATGCGCGTGCTTCTGGTTGAAGACGAGCAGGCAACGGCAAAAAGCATCGAATTGATGCTCCGGTCTGAAAATATGGTGGTCGACACGACCGAATATGGGGAAGACGGCCTCGAAATCGGGAAACTGTATGATTACGACATCATCATTCTCGATCTCATGCTGCCTGACATTGACGGATATGAGGTTCTGCGGCGTCTTCGCGACGCAAAAGTGCAGACACCCGTCCTGATTCTGTCCGGCCTGTCCGAGCCAGACAACAAGATCAAGGGGCTTGGGACCGGGGCTGACGATTACCTCACCAAACCCTTCGACAAGCGTGAACTGATTGCGCGTATTCAGGCGATTGTCCGCCGCTCCAAGGGGCATGCACAATCCATCATTCATACCGGTCGTCTGTCGGTCAATCTGGATGCCAGAACCGTTGAGGTTGACAGCCATCCGATCCACCTGACCGGCAAGGAATACGGTATCCTCGAATTGCTGTCCCTGCGGAAGGGCACAACCCTGACCAAGGAGATGTTCCTCAATCATCTCTATGGCGGCATTGACGAGCCGGAACTCAAGATCATCGATGTTTTCGTCTGCAAGCTCCGCAAGAAGCTTTCAAACGCGACCGCCGGCGAGAATTACATTGAGACCGTCTGGGGACGTGGCTACGTACTGCGCGACCCTGATGAAGTGATTAATCCGAAAAGTGCGGTTGCCTGATTTAAACCGGCAAACCACAAACGCCTGATCACTGTTATCCGGGGCGGTGATCAGGTCGGGATGTAGACGCCTCTGGCCCCGGCCATCGGTTTGAATTTATCGGATACCCCCAGCACCGTCTCCGCACCGCCCAGGAACAGACATCCATCCGGGTTGGTAATTGCGGCTATCCGGTCCAGCACTTCCTTCTTGGTCGGCTGATCAAAATAAATCAGCACATTCCGGCAGAAGACAACGTCGAATTTGCCAAGCGCAGCAAGGCTGCCCAGCAGGTTCTGTTCGCGGTACTGGACCATGCCCCGCAGAGAACTGTCGATCTGCCAGAGATCCCCACTTTTCTGGAAATACTTCACCAGCATCTGGATCGGCAACCCGCGCTGTACCTCGAACTGTGAATACAGCCCCGCCTTGGCCTTCTGAAGAATTTCCCGGGAAATGTCCGTACCGATAATTTCAATTCGCCAGCCAGCGGTCTTCGCCGCCATTTCCTTCAGAATCATTGCGATGCTGTACGGCTCCTGACCACTGGATGCCGCGGCACACCAGATACGAAGCTGCTTCCGTGAAGCATTCTTTTCCAGCAAGCCCGGCATGATCTGATCCCGGAGAATGTCGAACGGACGGGTATCGCGGAAGAAGAATGACTCGTTGGTCGTCATGGCTTCCATGACTTCCTGGGTCAGCCCTTCATCACGGCTGGATTTCAGCTGGCTGATCAGTTCCGGCAGGTCTTTCATGCCACGCTTGCGGACAATCGGCATCAGCCTTGATTCAAGCAGATACATCTTGTCCTGCGTAACAATCAGACCGGATCGCTGTTTCAGCATCCCGCTGATGAAAGCGAAATCGAGTGAGCTTAGGCTCATCAGCGTCCTCCCGCCCTGCGTCGCAGATAGGCACCGATATCGGTAAGTGGCAGCACCTTGCTGGCAAGTCCCGCTGTCGCAACGGCACCGGGCATTCCCCAGACCACGCTGCTTTTCTCATCCTGCGCGACGATCATACCGTTATGGTCAATCACTGTTTTTGAACCGTCCCGGCCATCATGGCCCATACCAGTGAGAATAACACCAAGAACGCCAGAACCGTAAACCGACGCGACACTGCGGAACATCGGATCCACCGCCGGCCGACAGAAGTTCTCCGGAGCCGACTGCACAAGACGGACGCAGACACCGGTACCGCTCTTTTCTGCAATCATATGATAATCACCCGCAGCGACATAAGCCTTGCCCGGCTCAATCCGGAGATTATCTGTCGCTTCCACCGTCGGCAGCTTTGTCTGGCGCTCGATATTGGCGGCCAGAATTCGGGTGAATGTCGGTGGCATATGCTGTGTGATCAGGATTGGCTGAGACAGGCCGGTGAGATGCTTAAGCACCTCGAACAAAGCCTGAGGACCACCGGTAGAGCTGCCAATCGCAATCACCCGAACAGGCTGGGTCGTCTCGGGACGGGTTGTAACCGCCGCCTGGGGTCTGGCCGGAGCCGCAGCCGCACGAACAGCATCTGACGTCGCAGAGCTAAACTTACCCCGCTTCCCGGAAAGCGCCGTGACTTTATCAATCAGTTCACGCTGAAAATCCTGCCCGCCTGAAATCTCCCGGGCAGCTGTCGGTTTCGGGATATATTCCGCCGCCCCGAGCTGAAGTGCCTTCAGGCTGATCGCCGCATTCTTTTCCGTCAGCGTCGATGCCATGATGATCTTGATGCCCGGCTGCTTTGCAACAAGCTGCGGCAACGCCGTAAGGCCATCCATAACCGGCATTTCAATATCAAGAATGACGACATCAGGGTGATGGCGATCAAGCGCACGAATTGCCTGCTGTCCGTCCCCGACTGAAGCGATGACCTCGACACCCGCCTTTTCAAGCATGCGCACGATCAGACCGCGGACAACCGCAGAATCATCGACCACCATGACTTTGGCGTGGTTGCTCCCCAAGGCGCTCACTTTCTGATCATTCCCTACATTAGGTCTGACGGCTGACAGCCGTCAGAGGATGCCCGCTTGCGAAAGCTTGGCCTGGATGATCTCGCTGTCGAACGGCTTCATGATGTATTCGTTTGCGCCTGCCGCGATCGCTTCCTGAATATGCTCAATGTCATTTTCAGTGGTGCAGAACACGACAACCGACTTATCACCACCTTCGAGTTCCCGCAGTTTCCGCAGAAAATCGATGCCGTTCATGACCGGCATGTTCCAGTCCAGCAAGATTGCTTCAGGCATTGCCTCCAGACATGAATCCAGAGCCTGCTGCCCGTCAGCAGCTTCCTTCGTGGCAAATCCGAGTTCCTCAAGAATTTTCCTGGCGACCATCCGGATAACCCGGGAATCATCGACAATGAGGCAAGTTTTCATACGTCTTACGTCCTGTGACAATCATCTGCCTCATACCAGCGGTATGTCATGCGGCAATATTCGAAATATCCAGTACTCGGTTTACATCAAGAACTACCATTAGTTCTTTGTCCAGCCGGTATACCCCTGCTGCAATTTCCCGCCATCTCGGATCCAGTGTTCCCGGATTGCGCTCGAAAATACTGTTGTTCAGCGAGAGAACTTCGCCGACCTCGTCGATAATAAGACTATAGAGTTCACCACCATGCTCAACCACGATGCTCATATTATCTGATTCGTCCGCCTGTGGCGGCAGAGAGAGGCGTCTGCGCATATTTACCGCCGTCACAACACGGCCACGCAAATTAAGCGACCCGGCCACTTCTGGCGGGCTGAGGGGCACCCGCGTAATTTTCTGCGGTCCGAGAACATCCTGAACCGTCAGCACGGGAATACCAAACAGCTGATCGGCAATTGTCATCGTGACATATTGCTGGGTCGTGCCGACGGCCTCAATATCCGTCCTTGCCCGATGTGCTGGAAGTGTCTGGCTCATTTTGTGGCTCCGGCGCTGGAAATGGTGGTACGCAGAACATCAATCAGGCTGTCACGGTCGTCCTTTGCGACATAATCGCTAAAGCCAACCCGGCGCCCGCGTTCAAAGTCAGCTTCAGAAGTCCGGCTGGACAGCGCAATGATCGGAAGTCGGCTCCAGCGCTGGTCGGCTTTCATGGCTTCCGCGAACTCAAACCCGTTCATCCCCGGCATTTCAATATCACTGACAACGGCATCAAACTCCGTATCACGTTCAAGGATACTGATCGCAGCCTCTGCACTTTCAGCAACGACTGCCCGGAAGCCCGAGACTGAAAGAAGAGGAGACAACAGATTGCGGAAAAACGGGCTGTCATCAACCAGCAGAACCCGGCCATTGACGACCTGCTGTTCAGCACCGTCGCGATGCGAGAACCAGTCCCCGAATGCCTTGGTCAGATAAAAACTGGCATCAATCACATCAGTCGACTTTCCGGAAATGATTGCGCTGCCCAGCAGAGCCGTATCATCCCCTTCAAGTTCGATCTTGAGATGATCCTCAACGATATCGACGATTTCCTCAACGACCAGGCCCATACTTTTATTCCGGTCGGTGAAAACCAGAACCGGCACTTTTCCTTCGGAAGCCAGCTCGCCGGAACCATCGAAATTGACCAGAGGCATCAACTGGCCGCGATACTGGACCACAGGCCGGTCATCACCATACTCGACTGTCGCCAGGTCGATTTCCTCAAGACGGGCAACCAGCGCCAGCGGGACAGCCTTCAGCTTCTTGTTGTCGGCCCGGAAAACCAGCAACGATGTTTTCTGGTCAGCAATCTCGATCGTCTTCTGAACCACTTCCTCGTCACTCCGGTCAGCAGAAGCTTCTCCGAGTTTTGTCGCGATCCCGTTTGGATCAAGGATCATGATGACACTGCCGTCACCAAGTATCGTATTACCACTGAACAGCGTGATATGGCGGAGAATGGGAGCGACCGGCTTCACAACGATTTCCTCGGTGTCAAAAACCCGGTCAACAATAATTCCGAAAGTTGTCGCACCGACCTGGGAAACGACGATGAACCGGTCATCGCCTGTCGCACCATCCTGGCTCAGGTCATCTGAATCATCTTCCTCCAGACCGAGTATCTTCGACAGGGTCACAAGTGGCAGCAGACGATCCCGGAGCCGCAGAACCGGCGAATCATGGATACGTTCAATCCGATGCGAGGAATCATTCGACGCCCGGACCAGTTCAAGAACACTGAGCTGTGGAATGGCAAAGCGTTCACCGCCACTTTCCACAATCAGCGCAGACACAATCGCCAGCGTCAGGGGAATCTTGATGATGAAGGTTGAGCCTGTACCCTCTGTGGAGCGCAGTTCGATTGTGCCACCGATCTTTTCGATATTGGTGCGCACGACATCCATGCCGACGCCACGCCCGGAGACCGAGGTCACTTTCTCGGCTGTCGAGAAACCGGCCTTGAAGATGAACTGCTGAATTTGCTGATCACTGAGAGAGTCAAGTTCGCTTTCCGTTGCCAGGCCATTTGAAAGGGCCTTCGCCTTGACCCGGTCGATATTGATACCGCGCCCGTCATCGTCAATTTCGATGATAATATAACCACCCTCATGAAAGGCCTTCAGAAGGATCCGCCCGACTTCGGGCTTTCCGGCATCAATCCGGCCGGGGGTATCTTCAAGGCCATGATCTGCGGAGTTTCTCACCATATGGGTCAGCGGATCCTTGATGAGCTCAAGAACCTGCCGGTCAAGCTCGGTCTCCGCACCGACCATCTGCAGGTCAATCTTCTTGTTCATTTCAACGGCGAGATCACGAACGATACGCGGCAGTTTGGCCCAGGCATTCCCGATCGGCTGCATCCGGGTCTTCATCACCCCTTCCTGCAGGTCGGTGGTGATATGGCTTAGTCGCTGCAAGGGAACCGTAAACTCGCTGTCATCGCGGTTACGAACCATCTGCAAGAGCTGGTTGCGGGTCAGCACCAGTTCGCTGACCAGGGTCATCAGGTTTTCCAGAAGGTCTACGTTCACCCGAATGCTTTGTGCCGCAACACTGGATTCCTTCGGCGCGCTGGCCTCTGCCTCAGCGGGCTGTGATGGTTTGGATATTGCGGGCGGGGTTGCGACCCTGGCGGGAACAGATGCCGGCTCGGGGGCCGGCTTCTTTTCAGGCGCAGGAGCAGGTGCAGCAGCGGCTGATTTTGCCTCAAGTTCTGCCGCCATTGCCGCCGCGATCTCGTCCTCGCTTGCTGCCTTCACCCCCGCAGACTCTGCGGCCTCGACCTCTTCAAGAAGCTCCGCAGCGACGGGAAATCCGAAATCGCTGATAACCGGCCCGGCATCGGAATCCGCCACAACATCTTCGGCAGGTGCTGCATCCGGAGCCGACGACGGCATATTGCCATCCGCCATAGCGTTCAGCTGTGCGATCAGTTCAGCATCATCGCCCTCAGGCTCAGCTTCGGTCGCTTCCAGTACGGAGAGGATATCCTTGATACGGTCAAGGCATTGCAGGATCAGTGTGACCGCTTGCGGCGTAACCTCCAGCTCACCGTCCCGGAACTTGCCGAGTACGTTCTCGCCAGCATGAGCAACAGCTTCCAGTCGTGGCAGACCAAGAAATCCGCAGGTTCCCTTAATCGTGTGAACCAGCCGGAAAATATTCGACAAAATTCCCTGATCATTCGGATCCTGTTCAAGCTTGACGAGTTCAACATCCAGAACTGCCAGACTCTCAGAAGTCTCAGTCAAAAATTCGCTCAGGAGATCATCCATGTTCCCAACCCCGGTCAGACGCAGTGATGCGCTTCATTTCATTTAATCGACCACTACTATAACGATGTAGAAAATTTCGTCTCTCCGTATTAACCGCAATAGAAAGCTGACGGGGCAACTGCATCACGGACAAAGAATGGCAATCTCCGTCACACCTTTACCCGCATCATACTGAAGTTCGCATCCACCGTCCCTGCAACAATGATGGAGCAGAAGTCCCGGCAGCAATGCGGGAACGAAGTCATCATCCGTTGCCGTACCATCCAGTACACGGCGCATCGCCGGATCCATTTCCCCGCTTTGTCCTTCAGCAAGAACCCCCAGCGCAGTACCGGTTTCCGTCGATGCAATCTGGGTCGACAGGCTGTGCACCCGAAGAATGGCAGACTGGGCAACCATTGAGGCCAGAAACAGCAGACGCGACGACCGGCGCGTGATCTTGTTTCCCGCCATATCCTGTGGTGGATGCCAGTTAAAGGTCAGACTGTCACCAAGGTAACCGGCCATGATCCGTTCGATAGACTGCAGGTCAACCGAACCGGCTTCTGCCTTGCCAAAAGCCAGACGGAAGAAATTGAGCCGGGCATTCAGCTGGCTGGCGCTCATCCGGACGAGATCCATTGCTTCCGGATCCATGTCAGATGGCTGTTCGAGAAGTTCGAGACCGGCGGCAACGGCACCCGCCGGCCCGACAAGATCATGACACAGGCGGGACGCCACAAGATCGGCTAGTCGAAGGTCGATGGTCATGGCAAGCTCAGTTGTTGAAACAGATGAATGAGGAGGCAGCAGGTCCGGACATGAATAAAGTCAGCAAACGACAATGATTCCTTCGGATATCACACCCGGGGCACTGGTCAAACACCCCGACAGGGATGACTGGGGACTGGGGCAGGTGCAGTCGGCGATTGACGGTCGTATTACCGTAAACTTCGAACATGCCGGAAAGGTCCTTATACTGGCAGATCAGGTAGACCTTATCGTCATCGCCAATGACGACTAGAAAGCAACAACACATCTTGCACGCGGGCGATCCCGCGCTGTACTGTCATCCTGTATCAGGGAGGTTTCACAGATGAGAGCTTTCATTATTGGTGTCGCCGCGATGATTATCATCGCCGCAGGGTCCGGTATTACGCTGGACAGCATCTCCACATCTTCTGGCCAGAAATACTCGACGGACAGTGTCCGGCTGGGTGATATTAAATAGGTATCAGGCCCAGGACTGAATTACAGACCCGTCCGGAAGTACGGAGCCGACAAACCCGTCATGGCCGGCAAGATAGAATTCCCGACTGTCCGGAGAAACAGTGACCGACCAAAGTGGTCTGTTCACGGAAGCGGTTTCCTGTAACCTTCGCCCGCCCTGAATATCCCATCGGCGCAGAACACCATCGCCGCCGGTAGAAACAAACTCCCGCCCGCCTGGCAGGATTGCCACCGACGCGACAAATCCGTCATGAGCCGGAAGCCGCAACCTTTCCTTCCGGCTGGCAACATCCCAGACGATAATCTCTCCATCGGTTGCGCCGGAAATCAGGCTGCCCGTCACATCCGAGACGGCCAGACAATTCACGCTGCGCCCATGGCCTTCCAGAATAGTCGCCTCACGACCATCATCGCGATGCCACAGCCTCACCGTCAGGTCGTAGGAGGCGCTGGCGAGCAATCCATGCTTCCGCAGGAAGGCCACCGCCAGAACCTGCTCCTGATGGCCAGAAATGCGCCGGATAATCTGTCCGGTGGTCGCCTCCCACATGATGATTTCCCGGTCCCATCCACCGGAAACAATTACATCACCGTCAATCGCCAGGGCCGAGACATTCTCGCGATGGCCCTCAAAAGACCGCACGGCAGAATTGCTCTGAAGGTCCCAGAGTTTCAGTTGTGTATCCCATGAAGCGGACAGCAGATGTTTCTGATCAGCAAATGCGAGATAGGAGACGCTGCCCCGGTGCCCAGACAGAACCTGCCGTGGTTTTCGCTCTGCTGTATCCCAGAGAACAATCCGGGTATCCCATCCACCGGTCGCCATCACTGTCCCCTCCGGGGAAACAGCAACGCAGTTGACGATTGACCTGTGCGGCCTTTCATCTGCCCGGACCGGCACTGCATGGCAGGCCAGATATCCCGCCGCAGCACCGATGATGCCGCGGCGGGAAACCGGAGTGATAAACCGCTGCATCAACTGATCCTTCGATGCATTTTCATCGGTTCGTCAGGCGCGTTTATTCAGCGGGTTGCTTTGCCGTATCAATTTCGCCCGCTTCATTCTTCACTTCATCCAGCCATATGCTGTGATGTTCGTGTGCCCAGTTTTCATCAACATATCCACTGCCCATGGCATCAAAGGCACCTTCCATTCCGATTGTACCGATATAGATATGAGCAATGATCACGCAGACCATCACCACCGCGAGGATCGAGTGAATCAGAACGATAAGCTGCATATCGAAGATGCTTGTCGCCAGCGCGAAAGACAGGATACCGCCAAACGGGAACATCAGTTGCAGCCCTGTCCAGGACAGCACCGCACCACCACCAACCGTCGTCCAGAAAATCACCTTCTGACCGGCATTGAACTTCTTCGCCGGCGGATGGCCCTTGCCAATCAGCCCGCCACCTTTTGCCAGCCAGACCAGGTCATGCCTGTTCGGAATGTTATGAACGGCCCACATCACGAACATCAGCACTATGCCAACCATGAAGGCAAAACCGATGAAATTATGGCTGATCTTGCCGTAATAGGTAATGACCCCGAAGATTGACGGACCAACAACCGGCAACAGCACATGCTTGCCAAACAGCAGATTAAGCCCCGTCAGACTTAACAGGATGAAACTGCTGGCCGTCAGCCAGTGAGCTGCGCGTTCCAGAGTGGTGAATCTCTCGATCAGGCGACCTGACCAGCCCCCGTCAATTTTCACCCGGCCGCGTATCAGAAAGAACAGGACCAGCAACAGAACCATGCCACCAAGTCCGTAAGCGCCGTAGGTTTTCAGCGGACCATTACGGATGCTGCGCCATTGTTCCCCTTCTGACTGAACCAGCATTCCCGCCTTCTTGTCGGGAATCGAAACACTGCCCTGAATACCGCCTTGCGTGCCAGCCCCGCCGCTGCGGATCATGCGCCAGAAATCGGCATCACTGGTATTCCCCAGCGACTGGCCAGGAACGGCACCCTGTTGCTGGGCATAAGCTTTTGCCCCACCGGGCGAATGAGGTGTCTGCAGCGATGGCGCAATGGCAATCAGGGCCAAAGCAAGAAAACCCGTAATCCAGCCAAACCGTGTGTGATTGTCTCTCATTTCATTTCTCCCCGGGCTTCCCCGATTGAACCTAGAAAGGCTGTGCCTGTTGCGCCGCACGCTGACGAAGATGATCCAGCTCCGAAGAGCTCAGATCGCTGTCCTTCTTTCCCTGATAGACACCAGGCTTGTATTCAAGCAGCGGGCGTTTCTGATCTTCAAAACAACCACCCAGCAGCATGGTTAGCCCAAGTCCTGCAACCAGCAGCCCAAGGCGATGTCCCGATGTCATATCCGGTCTTCCTTTTCCGTCGTCGCTTTCGTTAAGCAAAAGGGGTGACGCGCGAGCGCCACCCCTTCCACCTTTATGCATTCAGCAGACCCTGTATCAGGACCCGGACTTGAGCTGATAGGCAGTGCCCCAACCCCAGGCTCCGGACCCGAAACCACGAGCGACGACACGCTCACGGTAGACAGAGGCAACCACATCACCGTCACCGGCAAGCAGCGCCTTGGTCGCACACATTTCAGCACAGAGTGGCAGCTTGCCTTCTGCAAGACGGTTTCGCCCGTACTTTGAGAACTCAATCTGCGACATGTCCTCTTCAGGACCACCGGCGCAGAAAGTACATTTGTCCATCTTGCCCCGGCTGCCGAAGTTGCCGGCTTGCGGAAACTGCGGCGCACCGAACGGGCACGCATAGAAGCAATAACCACAACCGATGCACAGGTCCTTCGAATGCAGCACCACGCCCTCATCGGACTGGTAGAAGCAATCAACCGGACAGACGGCCATGCAGGGCGCGTCCGAACAGTGCATGCAGGCAACCGAGATAGAACGTTCACCCGGCTTGCCGTCATTGATGGTGACGACACGACGGCGGTTTACGCCCCACGGCACTTCATGCTCGTTTTTACAGGCTGTGACACAGGCGTTGCACTCGATGCAGCGTTCCGCGTCGCAAAGGAACTTCATTCTAGCCATGACTATCGCTCCCTATGCTTTTTCGATGCGGCAGAGAGTACATTTCGTCTCCTGCATCTGAGTGACGGAGTCATACCCGTAGGTCTGGGCCGTATTGCTGGCCTCCCCGAGTACATAGGGATCAGCACCTTTCGGATATTTGCTACGCTGATCCTCGCCCATCCAGTGACCGCCGAAATGGAACGGCATGAAAGCAACGCCCTTGCCGACACGTTCTGTCAGCATGGCTTTCACCTTCACTTTCGCGCCTTCCGGGCCATGGACCCAGACCATCTCCCCGTCCTTGATGCCGAGATTGTTGGCATCATAGGGATTGATCTCGGCGAACATGTCCTGCTGAAGTTCAGCAAGCCAGGGGTTCGAACGAGATTCCTCACCACCCCCTTCATACTCAACAAGCCGGCCGGATGTCAGAACAACGGGATAATCCTTTGCGAAATCCTTGTCCTGAATTGACTTGTACAGTGTCGGAAGACGGAAGGCTTTCCGGTCCTTGTAGGTCGGATAGTCAGCCACCAGGTCACGCCGTGGCGTGTAAAGCGGCTCACGATGAACCGGTACCGGATCAGGGAAGGTCCAGACAACGGCCCGGGCCTTGGCATTACCAAACGGTGCACAACCATGCTTGATGGCGACCCGCTGAATGCCGCCTGAAAGGTCGACTTTCCAGTTGGTTTTCTCGCCGGCAACAGCATCGATTGCCTTGCGTTCAGCATCCGTCAGATCACCATCCCAGCCCAGTTTCGTGAGCATGGCCATGGTGAATTCAGGATAACCGTCCTTGATTTCCGATCCGACAGGATAGGAGCCTTCAGCCAGAAGGTTCTGGCCTTCACGTTCCACACCGAAACGGGCGCGGAAGCAGAGACCGCCCTCAGCTACAGGTTTTGACGTGTCATAAAGCACCGGAGTTCCCGGATGCTTCATTTCAGCCGTCCCCCAGCAAGGCCACGGCAGACCATAATAGTCACCGTCAGCCGGACCGCCATTCGCCCGAAGTGTCGTACGGTCGAAGGTGGCCTGATTGGCCATATGGAGCTTCATACGTTCCGGCGACTGACCGGTATAACCAATTGTCCACATTCCCTTGTTGAATTCGCGGGTGATGTCTTCAATGTCCGGCTCTTCACCGTTCATCTTGATGTTCTTGAACATTTCGTCGGCAAAGCCGAACTTTTTCGCGAACAGTGCAATAATCGTATGATCGGGCTTTGATTCGAACAGCGGCTCGACAACCTTTTCACGCCACTGCAGCGACCGGTTCGATGCCGTAACCGAACCGTAGGTTTCGAACTGTGTTGCCGCCGGCAACAGATAGGTGCCGTCCTTGCGATCATGCATGACCGCAGACATTGTCGGATAGGGATCGACCACCACGAGAAGATCAAGCTTCTCCATGGCTTTCTTCATATCCGGCAAACGGGTCTGAGAGTTCGGTGCATGACCCCAGAAAACCATGGCCCGGACATTGTCTGCCTGATCCATGTTTTCCTTTGCCTCAAGAACCCCGTCGAACCAGCGGGACACCGGAATGCCCTTCGATTCCATTTGTTTCTTGTCGGCAAAACGACCGAGGAGATAGTCGTAATCAACATCCCATACGCGGGCCCAGTGCTTCCACGACCCCGTTGCCAGACCATAATAGCCCGGCAGTGTATCGCAGAGTACGCCAAGGTCCGTGGCCCCCTGAACATTATCGTGACCGCGGAAGATATTCGCTCCCCCGCCCTGTGTACCGATATTGCCCAGTGCGAGCTGCAAGACACAGTAAGCACGGGTATTGTTATTCCCGATCGTGTGCTGGGTACCGCCCATGCACCAGACCAGGGTACCGGGCCGGTTGTTAGCCAGGGTACGGGCAACACGGCGCAACTGAGACCCCGGAACGCCCGAGACGCGCTCGACCTCTTCCGGTGTCCATTTGGCCACTTCAGCCTTGATCTGGTCCATCCCCCAGACCCGGCTGCGGATATATTCCTTATCTTCCCAGCCGTTCTCGAAAATGTGCCACAGAATACCCCAGATCACCGGAACATCGGTGCCCGGACGGAACCGGATATATTCATCCGAATGCGCCGCAGTCCGCGTAAAGCGCGGGTCTGCAACAATCAGAGGAGCGTTATTCTGTTCTTTCGCCTTCATGATATGCATCAGCGAAACAGGATGTGCTTCTGCCGGGTTTGACCCGATCAGGAACATCGCCCGCGAATTATGCATGTCATTGTAGCTGTTGGTCATCGCCCCATAGCCCCAGGTGTTTGCAACACCCGCAACCGTGGTTGAGTGACAGATACGCGCCTGATGGTCGACGTTGTTTGTCCCCCAGAAGCCAGCAAACTTACGGAACAGATAGGACTGTTCGTTGTTGTGCTTGGCGGAACCCAGCCAGTACACGGAATCCGCTCCGGACTGCTGGCGGATTTCCAGCATCTTGTCGCCGATTTCGTTGATTGCCTGTTCCCAGGAGATCTTCTTCCACTGGCCGCCTTCCTGCTTCATCGGATATTTCAGCCGACGCTCGCCATGAGCATGTTCGCGGACCGAAGCACCTTTGGCGCAGTGAGCGCCCAGGTTGAACGGACTGTCAAAACCCGGCTCCTGACCGACCCAGACACCATTCTTCACTTCCGCAAGCACCGTACAGCCGACAGAACAATGAGTGCAGACAGATTTGATGATTTTCACATCACCTGCGCCGGCCGCAACCTGCGCATCTGCTTTCTTCACTGTTCCCGGCATGACGGAGGCGAGCGCTATGCCACCGGCAGCAAGGCCTGAACCTTTGAGGAAGGTCCGGCGATCAACCGTCTTCCCTGCAATGCCAGCTAACGCTTTCGTCAGGCGGGGGCTCGTCGCAACCCCACCATTTTTTTTGGTTAGCATTTTGCCTCTCCTATCGTTGTCTTTTAAGGAAGATCAGAACTTCGAGAGTTCGTAGACCTTCCGGACATGATCGGTTTCCCGATAGCCCACCGAAGTCGGGCTCTTTACCGTTGTCGCCGACGCTTCGTCCGATCCAGAACCGATCGCGGTTGCGGCGACGCCAGCGGCGCCAGCAGCAAGTCCGGCCGATTTCAGGAACGACCGGCGCGATGCGGTCGACACTTCCCTTTCCTTACTCATTGCACTCTCCCTTTCCCGGTTACGTGCACGTCTCGCAGCGGTGATAGATTGCCCAGGGGACCCGCCGCACAGTCCCGACGCTAGGCCGTCATCTGAAAAGCTTCCTCCTCAATGGCCATGAAGGCACGTCCGACGGTGCCAACCGGCATGTAGAAAACAGCACCGGATGCTGCTTCGAGGTCAGCAAAGAACTGTCCCGCCCAGTTTCCTACATGCGCATTGAAAAAAGCCCGTTGCTCGGCCAGAGAAACGGGCTGACCGAAAGCACCGGTGATCAGCCCTGCCATCATCTCGCAGACCGATGCAATATTATCCTCAGGCTCATGCAACTCATCAGCCCGCGATATCCCGTGATGCTCCATCGCGTCGCGGAGTTTCGCCAGCGGCTTCTCGTTCAGAAACCCGGTGAGATAGTATGAGCCGAACGGCACCAGCTCGCCCTTGCCGATACCGATGAACAAATTATTGAATTCTGTTTCAACCGCTTCCGGTCCGGTTGCCCGCGCCACGTTTGCCAGAGCGCGCAGACCGATTCCGATGTCGGTTTCATCACCTTCGATTTTGGAGAGTCGGCCAAGCATTTCCGCGTCCGCCGGCTTGGCAAGCAAGGCGGCAAGCAGACCATAGAAGCGAGCCCTCAGCTCATCTTCTTCGGATATGTCTGTCAAGTGACTGATAGCCGCTGCCACATAACATCTCCTGAACGATTTCCCCGACTGCTGTCCTCGATGGAACCGCAATCCTGCCAGTTAACCTGACTTAATATAATGATTGAATGCCATCTCTCTTCAGCGGTCAATGGATATAAACGCAAACCTGCCCGGCATTCCGTGCATTCCCGCCATTTATTCCAAAAAAATCTCAGGCTTTTCCGCGATCCGGAACTTCCTCGACACTAGTATCGGGAGAGTTTTCAGCGATATCGTTCGCAGATTGAGCGGAATCGCCCTCCTCCGTCACGTCATCGGCATTCTCTTCCGTTCCGGCAGCCTCACCGTCAGCATCGGGAACACCCTCCTTTTCCGGATCATCTTCTTCATATCCGGACCCGGCCCGATAGGACGTCTTGATCTGTTCGACGATGCCCTCTGCCAGGTTGAAATCTTCGTCAT
Source organism: Alphaproteobacteria bacterium HT1-32 (assembly GCA_009649675.1). Lineage (NCBI taxonomy): Bacteria > Pseudomonadati > Pseudomonadota > Alphaproteobacteria > Alphaproteobacteria bacterium HT1-32. The sequence goes on from WJPL01000001.1 coordinate 71,668, forward strand.
AGTCATCAAGACCATCCCGAAAAGCGAAGGCGGGATCGGACTGCCAGAGTTTGCGCAGCGCCAGTTTACGAAGCTGATCCGGCACGCCTTCCTTCATGAACCCGGTATAATCGGAATCCTTGCCAAGACTCTCGATATCCGGAAGCGGGTCAGCTGCTGTTTCTTCGACGGGCTCGACAGCCTTCTCCGCAACCGGGTCCGGAGTCATCTCAACCGTCATTTCAGAATCGGTCGTCTCCTCTTTCGTCGGCCGCTTTGTTTCCACAGCCTTCCGCTGTGACCAGCGACTGAGGAAGCTTTTCTCATCCGTCATGGCGTTCCCGCTTTCTCCGGCTAAATCCCAGCTTGTCCGGGTCCACCTTGTCGCGCTTACGTTTGTATTGAGGCTCATCGACGTGAAAAGCCTGAATGAAGTCCCTTACCATCCCCAGCACTTCCGGCGGCATGGGCACCGCATCGACGATATCGTCGCCATTATTTGCATAGGCCAGCGCCTCATACGGGCAGGCTGTAACATGGTGTGGCTCGACATCATGGTCTTCCGCTTCCTCGCCCCGGCGCATCAGCACGTACAGCGACGGCTTATCCATCGAAAGATTATACAGATAACCTTCCGTTTCGCGCCGGAACAGTTCAAGATCCAGCGTCGCCGCATGAAACTGCACCCAGTCCGGTCCGGACTGAATAGATTGCCATTCCTCAATGTCGGGCGCACCGGAGAACACCGACACCGCCCGCCAGGAGTAATCTACCCAGGGGTTATCGATTCGCCGACGTTCAATCACGATGCCGATCTTCAGCCGTTCGATCCTGTCCAATTCAGCCCCTCCCTTTTTATCTACTGAACGCCCCCCTCACCGGAAAAGCAATGAGTCGAAAAACTCTCCATAACCCCACAGCATCAATTGATGGTGACTATTGAACCGGAAAGCAAAAAACTGTATATTATGGATGTCGGTGGCAGATGCCTGTACAGGGTCTGCCAATACCGGACAGACAGATTGCTTGGCTCAAGGATCTGGCAACTCAGTAGTGAGTTTACGGGATGTCGCTGAATGTTCAGGGCAATCCGAAAGACGCCATCTTCCTGCCACAGTATCCGTCTCTGGTAACGCCGACGCTGAGTCATGGTGTCCGTTAAAGGAGGATACAGGATGTCGTCTATCAATTTGCCACTTGTCCCAGACAATGGCCTGAACAGCTATCTTCAGAAAATCCGCGCGTTCCCGATGCTCTCCAAGGAAGAGGAGACCGCTCTGGCTGAACGTCTGCGTGATGAAGGTGACGTCGAGGCTGCGCACAAGCTGGTTACCAGCCATCTGCGGCTGGTCGCCAAGATTGCATTCAAGTTCAAGAATTACGGATTGCCCGTCTCAGACCTGATTGCTGAAGGCAATATCGGGCTGATGACCGCCGTGAAAAAATTCGACCCGGATCTCGGCTATCGTCTCTCAACCTACGCCATGTGGTGGATTCGTGCTGCCATCGGCGAGTTCGTGCTGAATTCCTGGTCCATCGTCAAAACCGGCTCCAATGCGGCGCGCAAACGGCTGTTCTTCAAGCTGAAAGGCGTGAAGGCACGTCTTGGCATGCTGGACGACCGTGAGCTGTCCCCCCTTGAAACCCGGCAGATCGCAAGCGAATTGCAGGTGCCCGAGCATGAGGTGACAGACCTCAGTCGCCGGATGATTGGCAGCGATTCCTCCCTGAACGCGCCGCTCAGCCAGGACAGCGAAATGCAGCATATTGAAATGCTGGAAGACGACACACCGAACCCGGAGGAAGCCTATGCCGCCTCCGAGGAGCTGGGCTATCGCAGCCAGATGCTGAAATCTGCAATGGACATCCTGAACGAACGTGAACAGGACATTCTGGTCAGTCGCCGGCTGGTCGAAGACCCTCTGACGCTGGAAGAACTCGGCGACCGGTATGGTGTCAGTCGCGAACGTATCCGCCAGATCGAAGTCCGGGCCTTCGAAAAGCTGCAGCACAAGATGAAGGAGAGTCTGGCACTTGCTGCTGCCTGACAAACAAGGACTGGGGTAAACTTCCAAATCGGCTGAATACTGGTAATGACGTCTCCCTCCAGACGGGCCATCCGGTCCATGATCGACGGCGCTCTCATGACCATCAAAACAGGCACCGCCTTTGAAAGGCGTGCAGAGCGCTGTCTGATCCGTATATTTTCGGCCCGGCCCCGTCCGAAATCGGTTACAGGATCAAGAGGCAAAATATGTCAGAAATGATTTCGATCCGCGGTCTGACCAAAAGGTTCGGCGCCTTCACTGCGGTGGATGGCATTGACCTTTCGGTTCAGTCCGGGGAAGTCCTTGGCTTTCTCGGCCCGAATGGCGCCGGAAAATCGACAACCATGAAAATGGTGACCGGTTTTCTGGAACCGACAGCCGGCAGCATTTCGGTCTGCGGTCATGATGTTTCCCGCGAACCGGTCGCGGCAAAAAAGCGTATTGGCTATCTGCCGGAAGGTGCGCCGCTTTATGGTGACATGACACCCGCCGGCTTTCTGGATTTTGTTGGCGGCATCCGCGGCTTTGACGGGGCGGAACGGAAGCGCCGGATCGAACGCGTTGCCGAGAAAATCCAGCTGCAGGAAGTCATGTACCAGCCTATCGACACCCTGTCGAAAGGCTTCAAACGCCGTGTCGGGCTGGCTCAGGCAATCCTTCATGATCCGGAAGTCCTGATTCTGGACGAGCCGACGGACGGTCTCGACCCAAACCAGAAACAGCAGGTGCGCGAACTGATTGCCGAAATGTCGCCGGACCGGGCGATTGTCATTTCCACCCATATCCTGGAAGAAGTTGAAGCCATCTGCAGTCGCGCCGTCATCATCGCACGTGGCAAACTGCTGGCCGACGGAACGGCTGAATCCCTGCAGGCCCGCCTGCCCTATCACAACGCGGTTGTCATGACCCTGGATACGGCGAACGCCGCCGGACTGACAGAGGCGCTGAAGCTTCTTTCCGGTGTCGCCAGTGTTGACCAGATATCGGCAACCGACAGCGTTACCCGGCTTCGGGTCAATGCCCTGGAGGCAAAGCCAATCATCAGTGAAGTCGCAGATCTGGTGAAGGCAAAGAATATCCCGGTATCCGAGCTGTCTGTCGAAAAAGGGCGGCTCGACGATATTTTCCGGCGAATCACCAAAGCTCAGACCACGGGAGAAACCGGCAATGCGTAACATCGCCCTGATCGCCCGACGGGAACTTGCGGGTTATTTCACCACCCCGGTTGCCTATGTCTTCATCGTTATCTTTCTGGCAGTCTCCGGGTCGTTCACCTTCTATATCGGCGGTTTTTTTGACCGTGGTCAGGCCGACCTTCAGCCCTTCTTCAATTTTCACGCCTGGTTGTACCTGCTGCTGATCCCCGCAATCTCCATGCGGCTCTGGGCAGAAGAACGCAAAAGCGGCACCATCGAGTTGCTGATGACACTGCCTGTTACGCCGCAGGAAGCCGTCATCGGGAAATTCCTGTCCGCGTGGATTTTTGCCGGTGTTGCACTGGCTCTGACCTTCCCGCTCTGGATCACCGTGAACTTCCTTGGCGAGCCTGATAATGGCGTCATCCTTGCCAGCTATATCGGCAGTTTCATCATGGCCGGTGCCTATCTGGCCATCGGAGCCAGCATCTCCGCCCTGACCAAAAATCAGGTCATCGCCTTTATTCTGGGGGCCAGTGTCTGTTTTCTGTTCACCATGAGCGGTGTCGAACTGGTGCTTGAATTCTTCCGCGGCTGGGCACCCGATCTGTTGATCGAAACCGTCGCCTCGATGAGCTTCCTGACCAATTTCCAGCAGATATCCAAGGGGGTCATCGACATTCGTCATATCATCTTCTTCGGATCACTGATTTTCGTCTGGTTGTGGATCAATCTTCTGATCCTTGATCTCAAGAAAGCGTCGTGAGGGGGATCTGACATGAAACTGTTTCAGAACATCGACCGTGGACGGCTCAGCCTGATTGCCATACCGCTGCTGATCGTCCTGTTTTTCGCGATCAATATCTTCTCCAACACGACCTTCAATGCCACCCGGCTTGATCTGACGGAGAACAAACTGTTCACCGTCTCTGATGGCACACGTCAGGTGCTGGAAAATATCGAGGAACCGATCACGGCCCGCCTGTATTTCTCCAAATCACTCGGTGAACGCAGCCCCGGATATGCGACCTATTTCAACCGGGTCCGCGAATTACTCGAACAGTATTCCGATATCTCCGGTGGCAAGCTGCAGTTACAGCTTTTCAACCCCGAGCCCTTTACCGACGAGGAAGACCGCGCCGTTGCCTTCGGCCTTCGCGGTGTCCCGATCAACAGCGCCAATGATCTTGGTTATTTCGGACTGGCCGCGACCAACAGTACCGATGATCAGGAGATCGTCTCGTTCTTTGTCCGCGACCGGGAAAGCTTCATCGAATATGACCTGACGAAGCTGGTCTACAGTCTGTCGACCCCGAAAAAGCCAACCATCGGCATCATGACGGAACTGCCGGTGATGGGGAATCCGAACCCTCAGTTCGCACGTCCCGAATGGGGTTTTGTTGCGCGGATAAAGGATTTCTTCTCGGTCGTTCCGGTGGCCACGGATATCGCCACGATCCCGGAGGATATCGACATCCTCCTGCTCGCCCATCCCCGCAATCTCTCAGACAACATTCAGTACGCGATTGACCAGTTTGTCATGAAGGGCGGCCGCGCACTGGTATTTGTTGATGCCAATGCAGAGACCGCACCACTGGCGGCATCACCGATGGGCATGGGCAAGGCGCCACAGCCTGACCAGTCTGATCTGGTCCGGCTGATGAAGTCCTGGGGTGTTGAACTGATCGATCAGAAGCTTGCAGCAGATCGTTCTGCCGCCCGCCGCGTAACCCTTGGCGGGGCTGCCATGCAGCGTCCGGTGGTTACCGACTATGTGGCCTGGATATCCGCCAAGCCGGCGAACTTTGACACCAATGACGTCGTCACCGGCCAGCTTGAAGAGATCAATTTTGCCACCCCCGGTGCCTTGCGGGTACTGGAAGGGGCAACAACCACGGTCCAGCCGCTCATTGAAACCGGCACGGATTCCATGCTGATCGATGCGGGTTACGCCCGGCCGACCCCTCAGGTTCTTGAAATGCTGAATGACTTCAAGTCTGGCGGCGAGAAGCTGCTGCTGGCGGCCCGGATCACCGGATCGGCGGAAAGCGCCTTCCCGAACGGTGCGCCTGCCGACAAGGGTACAGCCGCACCGTCACATGTTGCCAGGACCGATTCCCTGCGGGTCATCGTCGTCTCCGATGTTGATATGCTCTACGATCAGTACTGGGCCGACAGTCAGAATTTCATGGGCCAGAATGTCAGCGTCCCCTTCGCCGATAATGCGAACTTCGTCGTGAACGCGCTGGATTCACTCAGCGGCAGCGAATCCCTCATCGGCCTTCGTGCCCGCGGCGAATCTTCCCGCCCCTTCCTGGTGGTCGAGAATCTCGAACGTCAGGCAGAAATTCAGTTCCGCGCCAAGGAACAGGAACTGCTCGCAAAGCTGAAAACTGCCGAGCGCGAACTGGAAGATCTGCTGAAAAGCGGCGGCGCAGACCCGGCACAGGTTGAGGCTGTTCTGTCAGATGATCAGAGACAGAAAATCGAACAGACCCGGGTTGAGATGATTCAGCTTCGCCGTGAATTACGGGATGTGCAGGGCGCACTCCGCCAGGATATCGAGCAACTCGACAGTACGCTGAAGTTCCTTGATATCTGGCTGATGCCGTTGCTGGTCATCATTGCCCTGCTGCTGGTGACATTCTTTCGCTATCGCCGTCGTTCGCACGCGATGACCACGTCCTGAAGACCGAGAAAGCTGGAGCGTCGACCATGAAACAATCCACCTTCGTCATCCTGCTGGTCGCTACCGGGCTTTCGGTGGCAGCAGCCATAACCGCTGCCGGGCTGCGCTCCGGGTCAAATCTGGAAGCCGGTGCTGGCGAGCCCTTTGTCGATAATCTCGGCGAGAATATGAGCGCCGTCGCCTCGATCACCCTGCAAAGCAACAGCGACCGGACAGAACTGATCCGCAACGGTGATCAGTGGGTTCTGGGTGGCGATCTGGAGGGCTATCCCGCGAGCAATATCGAGGTCCGCGACCTTCTGGTCGGGTTGGCCGACAGCCGGAGGCTGGAACCGAAGACCGCACTCAAAGACCGGTTTGCGAAATTGCAGGTCAATGATGTCACCGAAACCGGGGCAGAAGGTAAACGGGTCACCATCAAGAACAAAGATGGCGAGGTACTGGCGGATCTGATCGTCGGCAAAGCGTGGTTTGGCCAGGTCGGGCTCGACAAGACCGGCCGCTATGTCCGCGCTCTTGATGATGATCGGGCCTGGCTGACAGTTGGTGACCTGGCAGTCGGCGCACGGGTGCGCGATGTGGTCGATACAAAGATCATCCCGGCCATCACAACTGCTGATGTCAGACGTGTAACCGTCTCCCATCCGGACGGTCATGAACTGGTCGTGGAGCGGGAAAAACCCGAAGACAATTTCATCCTCGTCGACAAACCGGCAGACCGGGAACTGCGCAGCCCGGCAATTACCGGCAGCTTCGCCAATGCTCTGCAAAGCATGACGCTGGAGACAGTTCTGCCAGCCACCGCAGTAACCCTCGACCCGACGAAAACAGTCATGCTGGTGGCCGAGACCTTCGACGGCGGCACCGTCATTCTGAAATTGCAGAATGATGGCGATCAATCTGTTCTGGCTGTTGAAGGACTACACACCGCCGGACGCAGTGCAGATGAGAAGACCGGGATTGATCGTCGCCGCTGGCTCTATCAGGTTCCTAAATGGCGCTATGATGATCTGACCAAGCAGATGAAAGACATGCTGGCAGAACCTACTTCCTGACCCCAGCTAGCCCCGCCCGGAAAGCAGTTCTTCGGCCAGCGCCAGATCTTCCGGGCGGTTCACGTTGAAGAAGGGATCGACCGGCACAGCCGGCCAGTCTGCATAGGCAACGGAATATTCTGCCGTCCAGCGGTCAATCTTGCGAATGTCCCGCACCGTCAGGGCCTCCCGGAGAGGTTCTGCCAGGGCGACCGGCCAGAGACCGACAACGGGATGCGTACGCTCACCGGAACGCGCACAACCAATGTCCGCTCCCGCATCAGACACCGCCGTCACAAGGCGGGCGACAAGATCTTCCGGAATGAAGGGGGCGTCGGTGGGGCAACTGATGATATGGGTTATTCCCGGCTGATTCGCCTGCATCCATTCCAGCCCGGTCAGGATCCCGGCCAGCGGTCCGGCAAAGCCTTCCACCACATCACGGGCAACCGGCAAACCGGTATCTACAAAGCGATCTGTATCTCCGTTGGCATTCAGCAACACCATCCCGGTCTGGGTCACAATCCGGTCAACGATATGTGCAAGAATGGTTTTCCCGCCCAGCAGGCGAAGAGACTTGTCGCCGCCACCCATACGCCGTGCCTGACCACCTGCCAGCAAAACAGCCGCGACATTTACCGGATTGTCAGTCATCCCGCCGGGCACCCTTGCGGTTTCGGTCGGCACCCTCGGCCTCTCCGGCCTCGCTGCCGTCGGCGTCATAGACAATCCGCTCCAGCCCGGCCAGCGCAATGAACCGCTGTCCCCTGGCCCGGCCGACCAGTGTCAGATTTGCCTGTCGTGCCAGATCGACCCCCCAGGCCGTAAAACCGGAGCGCGAGACCAGCATCGGGATCTGCATCTGTACGCATTTGATGACCATCTCGCTGGTCAGGCGCCCGGTGGTATAGAACAGCTTGTTCTCCGGACCGATGCCCTTCAGCAGCATATATCCTGCGATCTTGTCGACCGCATTATGTCGCCCGACATCTTCCATATAGACCAGAGGACGGTCGCCTTCACAGAGCACACAGCCATGAATGGCTCCGGCATTCAGATACAGGCTGGGGGCGGTATTGATCTTCTTCACCAGCCGATAAAGTTCCGACGTGCGAAGAACCGCATCCTTCTGAAGATCAATGTCATCAAACCGTTCCATCAGGTCACCGAAAACAGTTCCCTGTGCGCAGCCTGATGTCTGGATTTTCTTTTTCAGTTTCTCTTCGTAATCGGTCGCTCGTTCGGTACGAACGATGATCGTCTCGATATCATCATCATAATCAATCCCGGTGATCACATCGTCCGCACGCAGCATGTTCTGGTTCAGCAGATAGCCGACTGCCAGATATTCCGGATAGTCACAGATCGTCATCATGGTGACGATTTCCTGACCGTTCAGAAACAGGGTCAGTGGACGCTCGACAGTTACCGATGTCTCGATCGCCCGGCCATCCTGATCAACGCCACTGACACGGTTTGTCAGTCGCGGGTCATCGGGATCGGGCTGTATCAGAAATTCACTCATGGCAGGATAGTGATCACCCCGCAGGCTTTCGGCAAGGGTCACGAAAGCGGATAAGTTCCACCATGCGGCAGACAGACCCGGTAATCGGTACGATCTGCCGAAACCACTCGATAGGATCGAAGCCCGGGGATATAGTCGGAACAACAAAAAAGCAGGGAACGGCATATCCATGAAAGTTGATGGACGCGAGCTTCTGGTTTGCGATTGCGAGGGGACGATGCCGCTGGACGGCAACGCCCTCGGGAAAGTCTGTGGCAAGGCGGGAATGGAGGGCAATCTGGATGTGGCAAGTCACCTTTGTCGTACACAGGTCGACCGCTTTCTGAAAGCCATTGAAACCGGCGCTTCCCTTACCGTTGCCTGCACGCAGGAAGCACCTCTTTTTGCTGAACTGGCCAATGAACGCCGGGAAAATGCGGATATCAGGTTTGTGAATATCCGGGAACGCGCAGGCTGGTCGGAAGAAGCTGACAAAAGCATGCCGAAGATTGCCGCCCTGATTTCCGAAAGCGGGTTCGAGCCGGCATCAGCCACCAATGTCACCCTGAAGTCCGGTGGCACAACGCTGATTTATGGCAGCGACAGCACAGCGATTGAGGTCGCCCGGAAGCTCAGCAACCGGCTGGACGTGACGGTCCTGCTGAAACCGGGCAGCGACGCCATCGCCCCCTCTGTCGTTGATATCCCCATCTTTCAGGGTGAGATCGCACGGGCTGCCGGACATCTCGGAAAATTCGAGGTTTATGTCAATAACTACGCCCCGGCGATCCCCTCTTCCCGCGGGTCGCTGACCTTCGGGGCCGGTACGAACGGGGTATCGTCAACCTGTGACCTGATTCTTGATCTGACCGGGGGCTCCTCGCTGTTTCCGGCACCGGAAAAACGCGACGGTTACCTGCGTGCTGATCCCGGTAGCGAAGCCGCAGCCGCCATTGCCATTTTTGAAATTGCTGACCTGATCGGCGAATTCGAGAAGCCGCGATATGTCCGCTACAATGCTGATATCTGCGCTCATTCCCGTTCAACCCAACTCGGCTGCAACCGGTGCATTGATGTCTGTCCGACATCCGCGATCACCCCCGCTGGCGATCATGTCTCAATCGATCCCTATATCTGCGCCGGCTGCGGTTCCTGCTCCAGCGTCTGCCCGACCGGAGCCGCCGCCTATAACTATCCCAATGCAAGCGACCTGTTGCAGCGTCTGCGCACACTGACCCGCGCCTTTCATGATGCAGGCGGCAAGAATCCGGTCATTCTGGTGCATGACGCCAGAAGCGGACAGGACCTGATCGATCTGTCAGCGCGTTTTGGCAAAGGTCTGCCTGCGCATGTCCTGCCCTTCGCAGTCAATGAGGCGACCCAGGTCGGACTGGATTTCCTGACCACGGCGGCCGCCTATGGTGCCAGTGATATCCGTATTCTCGTTGGCCCCCAGCATGCCGGGGAAATAGAAGGTCTGGCCTCGCAGATCGGACTGGCGGAAACCGTGATGTCGGGTCTCGGCTATGGTTCCGGTCGCTTTGGCCTGATCAATACAAATGATCCGGATCAGCTGAGCGAACAGCTTTATGCAATCACCGGTCAATCCGGTGTCGAGCCTTCCTCTTTCATGCCCGTTGGCGGCAAGCGGTCACTGACCATGCTGGCCCTGACCCATCTGCATGGCAAAGCTCCGGCACCGGTCGAACAGCTTCCGCTCCCGAAAGGTGCCCCATTCGGCAATGTGAAAGTCGACACCGATGGCTGCACGGTTTGCCTGTCCTGCGTCGGCGCCTGCCCGACTGGTGCATTGTCCGATGATCCAGACTTCCCTCAGCTCAGCTTCAATGAAAGCGCCTGTGTCCAGTGTGGCCTCTGCAAATCCACCTGCCCCGAGCAGGTGATCACGCTGGAACCCAGAATCAACTTCGACGAGTCAGCTAGGTCGTCGCTGCTGATCAAACGGGACGAACCTGCTCACTGCATTCGCTGCGGCAAGCCTTTCGGCACAAGGGCTACCATCGACAAGGTTGCGGCCAAGCTGGAAAACCATTCCATGTTCACCGGCAGCGCCGTTGACCGCATCCGCATGTGCGAGGATTGCCGTGTTGTCGTGCAGTTTGAACATACAGACAATCCCTTTGCCGCGGGCACGCCGCGCACGACCCGCACCACCGACGACTATCTGCGGGAACGCGAGGAACTGAGGGTGCAAGCCAAAGCTGACGCCAAAGCCCGTGGTCTGGATGTCGATGGAGACAGCCATGAGTGACACAGCAACAGACCTCATTAAACAGGTCCGGTCCGGTGACACACAGAAAGTCAGCGACGCTCTGGCATCCGGCTGCAAGGCCGGTGAAACCGACAAATGGGGTAACAGTGCCCTGATGTATGCATCCGCAAACGGGTATACGGACATCTGCCAGTTGCTGCTTGATGCAGGCGCGGACCCGCATCACAAAAATCAATGGGGTATGGATGCCCGCGCCTGGTCACGCTGGACGGAAGAACAGTCCGAAGTGATTGCCCTTCTGGGCTGACGATCAGCCCAGAAGCTTTTGTGTGATCCAGCGGCAAATCCCGGTCAGACGTGCGTCATCACCCCGGAAACCGATAACCTGTAAACCAAGCGGCATGCCGTCGGAAACCATCACCGGCAGGCTCCAGGCCGGGGTTCCCAGCAATGTCCAGGGCGCGATCATGCTGCGGCTTCCCGTGTAACCCAGCCCTTTCGGCGCAGGGCCTGAGGCCGACAGAGAAATCAGCACGTCAACTTCCGGGCGCAGCCGTTCCATCTCCGCAACCATGACATCCCGGCGTTCCAGCCGGTCACGATAACCCTGATTGGTAATGGCCTTTGCGTTATCGACATATTTTGAAATCGTTGGTCCCAGCTTGCCGCCCGCTTCCTGATAAGCCGCCATCGGCCATTCCAGCTCGATCGCCATCAGGTCGACTGACAACGGGTCAGCTTCGTGAATCGCTTCTTCGAACCGGGCAATATGGCCATCTGCGTTTGCACTGATGATCGTCACGCCGGCATCTGCCAGCCTTTCCTCAACCTGCATGAAGGCATTGGCAGATTCTTCATCCACTTCAGACCAGCCGCTGGAATAGATCACCCCGATTCTGGCAGGCTGAATAGCCTCTGGCGGTGCCAGTGGCCCATCAAGCGGCGGGCGACCTGCTTCACCACCGGCAAATTCAGCAATATGCCGGGCAATCAGCCAGCCATCTTCGACCGACGCAGCAATGACGCCGAGATGGTCAAGACTGGCGGAAACAGGGTGCACCCCGGCCAGTGTCAGGCTGCCATGGGTTGGCTTGAATCCGTAAGCGCCACAATAGGATGCCGGGCGGATCGTTGAAGCCCGGGTCTGGGTTGCAAGCCCGGCGGGCATCAGTCCGCCACCGACCGAAGCCGCCGTTCCGGAGGATGAACCGCCGGGTGTGCGATCCGGATCATGCGGATTAAGCGTCGGACCGCTTTCCCCGCAGGCAAATTCCGTGGTGACCGTTTTGCCGGGCAGTACGGCGCCAGCCAGCCGCAGACCACGCACACAGGCCGCGTCGCGCAGCGACTGCCAGCCGGTATAAATCGGGCTGTTCATCTGTGTCGGGAAATCACGGGTTTCGATGATATCCTTCACACCGACCGGAAAGCCGTCAATCGCCGACAAAACAGAACCGTCGCGATACCGCTTGCTGGCAGCATCTGCCGCCTGACGCGCTTTTTCCCAGTCCGCAACGACGAAGGCTTTCAGGCTGTCTTCCCGTGATTCGACTTCTTCGATGCAGCCTTCAAGAAAGTCCCGGGGGGTTGATGTGCCTTTCTCAAAATCCGGCAGCGCCGCATGGAAGGACCGAAGAGTGGAGGCAGCCGGATCGTATGTCATTATTTACCCGTCGTAACGTTTCCCAAGCTCAAGCATATCCGGCGTGCCAACCAGGGCCGCCAGTTCCTCGAACTCAAACATATTAGCGCGATAAGGATCAGTCGTCCCGTGTTTGTGCAGGCTTTCATAATAAGCCGACAACATTTTCGCGACTGCCCGGACAGTGCCACCGGGGAAAATCGCGAGGGAGTATCCGAAAGACTGCAATTCCTCCCGGGAGCGGATAGGCGTTGCTCCGCCTTCAACCATATTCGCCATCATCGGCGCCAGACCACCAAGCTGTTTACAGGCCGACCGCATTTCTTCTTCTGAGCGCAACGCTTCGACAAACAGCATGTCCGCGCCAGCTTCGGCATAGGCAACAGCCCGCTCGATTGCTTGTTCAAACCCTTCCACGGCCACCGCATCGGTGCGGGCAATAATCAGGGTTTCCTCGCTGCGGCGGCTATCCAGCGCAGCCTTGATCTTGCCGGACATTTCACCCGTCGGAACCAGTGTCTTGCCCTTCAGATGGCCACAGCGTTTGGGCATGGTCTGGTCTTCAAGCTGAATAGCGGAGGCACCACAGCGTTCAAACAGCCGCACGGTCCGCATTGTGTTCAGGGCATTCCCGAAGCCGGTATCCGCATCAATGATGACCGGAATATCGACCCGTTCACGAATGCAGCCCATGGTTTCCGCGACTTCCGACATGCTGACCAGACCAATGTCCGGGCGTCCGAAGCGTGTGTAGGCGATAGCAGCACCGGAAAGATAGGCTGCGGAAAATCCGGCATTTTCAGCCAGCAATGCGGTCATTGCATCATAAATGCCCGGCGCAATCACAAGCTCCGGCGCGGCAAACTGCTGTTTCAGGCTGGTCATTATTTCTGTCCCGCTGCGATTTTCTTTTTCAGATGTGGCATCAGGCCGCCATCAGCAATCATTTCCATCAGATGCTCCGGTATCGGATCACACTGATAGGTCTGCCCCCTGGTTTCATTGATGATGCTGCCTGCAACCGGATCGATGGACAGTTTGTCACCATCCTCAATCTGATCGGTTTCAGCACAGACCAGTGCCGGCAGACCAATATTCAGAGCGTTGCGGTAAAAAATACGGGCAAAGGATTTGGCGATGATTGCAGAGATCCCCAGCATCTTGAGATTCTGTGGGGCCTGTTCCCGTGATGATCCGATCCCCAGGTCATCACCGGCAACGAAAACATCGCCCTGGCGGACATCCTTGACGAATTCCGGCCGGACCGTCTCCAGACAATGAACGACCGCCTCTTCTGCCGGAAGTTTGAAATACAGGCCGGGGGCCAGAACATCGGTATTCAGGCTGTTGCCGAATTTCCAGACGCGGGCTGACTCAATCATCAGACATACTCCCGCGGGTCAGCAATCCGCCCGGTTATCGCAGACGCGGCGACTGTATAGGGTGACGCCAGATAAACCTCGCTGTCGCCCGAGCCCATCCGGCCCTGAAAATTCCGGTTCGTGCTGGAAATACATGTCTCGCCTGCCGCCAGAATACCCGCGCCAAGACCGGCGCAGGCACCACAGCCGCTTGGCAACATGATACCGCCAGCTTCCGTAATGATCTGCAACGTACCGTCTGCCGCCGCATCACGCATGGCAGCGGTTGAGGATGGTGCAACAAGCAACCGGGTACCCTTTGCGACTTTGTGCCCCTTGAGAACCTTTGCCACCATATGCAGATCGCTAAGTTTCGCACCTGTGCAGGCTCCGATATAGCACTGATCGACGGTCGTTCCGGTGTGGTTCTCAACCGCGCTTGAATTTTCCGGCGAATGCGGTGCTGCAACCTGTGGCGGCAGCGACTGGATGTCGAGCTGATGCTGAGCCAGATAGCCTGCGTCATCATCGCCTTTCCAGTCCATCACGTCGGCGGGCACTTCGGCACCCATTTCCCGCAGCCAGCCGGCCGTGATCTCATCACCCTCGATGATACCCGTTTCAGCCCCCAGTTCTGCGGCCATGTTGGTCAGCACCATGCGCTCGCGCATCGACATCGACCGGACAGTCGGCCCACCATATTCAACCACGCGAAAATGATTATCCATGCCCAGCGTGGCACAGAGATGCAGCATGATATCCTTGGCAGAGACAGCCGGCCCGAAATCACCAGTAATATTGACCCGGATCGTCTCCGGAACCTTGACCCAGATTTCACCGGTGACCATCACCCCGGTCATTTCCGTAGCCCCGTACCCCGCCATGTAGCAGCCAAACGCGCCGCCATTTGTACTGTGCGAATCTCCCCCACAGACAAACATGCCTGGTTTCAGATGTCCGCCCTCCGCCAGTTTGATATGGCAGATACCTTCCATGTCATAGAAATGGGAAATCTTGTTTTCTGCCACCCAGTCACGGGTCAGCTTCAGGATACGGGCGCTTTCAGCATCTACAGCCGGGACAAAGTGATCGCTGACCACCACAACCTTTGTAGGATCCCAGACCGAGGCGCCAAGTTCTTTCAGACGTGGCCCATATCTGCGAGGGCCACTGGAATCGTGGCACATTGCAAGATCAACTGAACAGGTGACAATCTCACCCGGGCGGACCTGTTCCCTGCCGCTCGCCCTTGCGACAATTTTTTCCGCCAATGTCATTGGCATTTCCAATATCCCCCAGACAAAAGTCTTAATAGTTATATTTTTATAACATTATGATTTATCGCAGTCTTCTGCCAACTTTTTTTCCGACTCTGTTTCCATCCATTGCATAAAGTCTCGCAAGGTTTTTCCACTTTCCCGTGGATAAATATCCTCCAGAAACTCAGCATCCACCATCCGGTCAGCCCGGAAAGTCCGGAAATCCTGCCGTAATTCGCACCAGGCGATAATCAGCCAGACACTTCCAAGAAAAGCCAGACCCAGCGGCCAGATTACCCGCTCCGTATCCGCTCCGGCGGCATCTGTGTATATCAGCCTGATCTTACGACGGTCATTGGCGGCCCGGCGCACGTCAGCCATATCGACCCGAATCTGTGGACGTTGACCAAGGTCCGGTGCGTAGAGCACCGCATCCATCAGCTTTGCCTTCAGCCGGTCCGGCAGAACCGCTTCGACTTTGCCCAGCAGGTTTTCTGCAGCACGCCCCAGTTCCCGGTCTCCCCAGGTCTGTACCGTGCGCGCGCCCAGAACGATGGCTTCGACCTCTTCTTCCGTAAACATGAGCGGCGGCATATCAAAACCGTCGCGCAGCAGATACCCCAGCCCGGCCTCACCCTCTACAGGCACCCGCGCCGCCTGCAAACGGGCCATGTCGCGGTAAACCGTGCGCAGTGAGACCTCCAGCTCCTCGGCAATCAGCTGAGCGGTCGTCAGCCGGTTCCGGCGGCGCTGCAATATCTGGACAATCTGGAACAGGCGGTCTTGTGCGGGCAATGGTCAGTTCCTGTATAGCGCGACCGGTTCGGATGACAGCAACCGTTGGCCTGTCGGATAGCGGCGTGTAGGATCGCGAAAATTATGGAGATTTCCAATGTTTTACGAACCCAAGAATAATGATCACGGACTGCCCTACAATCCGTTCAAGAGCATCGTCATTCCCCGGCCCATCGGCTGGATATCCTCTTACGATTCGAAAGGCGTGCCAAATGTCGCACCCTACAGCTTCTTTAACGGCGTCGGTTTCCATCCGCCAATCCTGATGTTCGCCTCCAGCGGGTATTTCGAGGGTGGCCGGATGAAAGACAGTGTCACCAACGCCCGCGACAGCGGGGAATTCGTCGCCAACATGGTCAGCTACGATCTCAAGGACCAGATGACAAAAACTTCCGAAACACTGCCGCCGGAAGTCGACGAGTTTGAACTGGCCGGTCTCGAAATCGAACCGGCGAAGATCGTCAACGCACCGATGGTGAAAGCCTCACCGGTAAAGATGGAATGCCGTACCATCAAGCTGGTGGAGCTTCCCGGTCACAAGGCAAACGAGCCGACAATCGTCACATTCGGTGAAGTCGTTGGTATTCATATTGATGACGATTACATTACCGCTGATGGCCTGGTCGATGTCCTGAAAATTCAGCCGGTCGCCCGCCTCGGCTATATGGATTACACCTCCGTCACCTCAGTCTTCTCAATGGAGAAAGAACTGAAGGAAGACCGGATCATTAACAGCAACGCCGCCGAATAAGCAGGAGACAGATATCATGAGTGCACAGAATGAAGTGGTGGTGCTGAGCGCCGTCCGGACTGCTATCGGTGGATTTGGCGGCAGTCTGAAAGATGTCGCCCCGACAGATCTCGGTGCGACTGTAATCCGTGAGGCCGTAACGCGCGCCGGTGTCGACAGCAGTGATATCGGCCATGTGGTCATGGGCAATGTCATCCATACGGAACCGAAAGACATGTATCTGTCCCGGGTTGCGGCGGTCAATGCCGGCATCCCCATCGAGACCCCGGCCCTGACCCTGAACCGTCTCTGCGGCTCTGGCCTGCAGGCCATTGTCACGGCGTCCCAGCATATCATGCTCGGCGATTGCACCGCCGCTATCGGAGGCGGCGCAGAAAGCATGAGCCGCAGCCCGATGACTGTCCCTGTTGCCCGCTGGGGTCAGAAAATGGGTGACGCCAAGATTGTCGATATCATGGTCGGGGCACTGTCCGATCCGTTTGGTAATGGCCATATGGGCATCACGGCGGAAAATCTGGCTGAGCAATATCAGATCAGCCGTGAGGATCAGGACGCTTTCGCCCTGGAAAGCCACCGTCGCGCATCACTTGCCGCCAGTGAAGGCCGTTTCAGGGAGCAGATTGTCCCGGTTGAGGTAAGGCAGCGACGCGAAACCGTCATGTTCGAGACCGATGAACATGTCCGTATGAATGCCAAACCAGAGGACATGTCGAAACTTCGGGCGGTCTTCAAGAAAGACGGCACGGTAACGGCTGGTAATGCATCGGGTATCAATGATGCGGCATCGGCCGTCGTGCTGATGGCAGCAAGTGAAGCTGAAAAGCGCGGTGCAAAGCCGATGGCCCGTATTGTTGCCTATGGCCATGCCGGTGTTGCACCGGAAATCATGGGCATCGGTCCGGTCAATGCCTCCCGCAATGCGCTGACCCGTGCCGGCCTCAGTATCGACGATATCGATGTCATCGAGTCCAACGAAGCCTTTGCGGCGCAGGCCTGTGCTGTCTCCAGGGACCTCGGATTCGATCCGGCCAAGACCAACCCGAACGGTGGCGCGATTGCACTCGGCCACCCCATCGGAGCTTCCGGCTCCATCATCTTCACCAAGCTGCTTTATGAATTGCAGCGCACAGGCGGTCGCTACGGCCTCGCGACCATGTGTATCGGTGGTGGTCAGGGCATCGCCGTGATTGTCGAAAACCTGGCCAGTTAATCAATCTGCCCCCTCATCCCCTGCTAATCGGGAAGAGGGGGCAGTTCGGTCCAGCGCCAAAACGTTCAAGACCACAGCCCTGATTTACGGCATAATCTGCAGATGTGCTTCTCGGGTGATGGAAAATCGATCGACCTTACCTTCCGGCGTATTCCTGAATATGGCGGGGCCGAACTGTCGCATGCCCGCTTTTCAGATTTTTCCTTCCGCAAACATGCCCATGACCGGGTAGGTATCGGCATCGTCACCAATGGTGCCATGCAGGTAAACACACCCCGGAAGTCTTTCATTGCCGAACCGGGCATTCTGATGACAGTCAATCCGGATACGGTGCACTGGGGTTGCGGCGTTGGAGATCATGACTGGGAACAGCATATTCTTCTGATTGATGAGGCTAGTTTTGCCGAGACGGTCCGGGAAATGACCGGGCGTAACCAGAACGAGAAGTTCACCAATCTGTCGCTGCCGGACCCCGATCTGTGGCGTTGTTTTCAGGATGTGCATGGCGCAATCGCAAAGACAGATGTACCGCTGGCCCGGGGCGAACTGCTGCTCGGTCTGTTCGCTGATGTGGTTGAACGCTCCGGCGTTGCTCCCGACCTTGACCAGGCTGGCCGTAATGAACCCCGTGCCGTCACACTGGCGCGCAGCTATATCGACACGCATTTTGCAGAGCCCATCAGCCTTGACGATCTTGCCACAATCACCGGCATCAGCACCTACCGGCTAAGCCGGGCCTTTCGGCACAGCGTTGGTCTTCCGCCACATGCCTACCAGATGCACCGGCGAGTCCGCGCAGCAGAATGGATGCTGCGGCAGGGTCAGGCCCCGGTTGATGTCGCAACAGATTGCGGGTTCTCGGATCAGGCACATCTGACCCGCGTCTTTCGCCAGGCCACAGGCATCACGCCCGCACAGTTTCGGGCGGGCTGACCGCGCCATTTCGTTCAAGACGAAACCTCCTGTCCCCCCTATACATCCTCGTCTGCTCCGGAACTGATCCGGGGCACAAAGTCGCAATGGCGCAGAAGGTAACAGAATGAATCCCGAGTTCCTTGCAGGTGTAAGAACAGCCCTGCCTGTTTCCGTCGGTGCACTGGTCTTCGGGCTGACACTTGGCGTCACCGCGTCGCAGGCGGGACTGAGCGCCGTCGAGATGGGCCTGATGAGCGCCACCGTCTTTGCCGGGGCCAGCCAGCTGGTGGCCGTCCAGATGTTCGATCAGGGCGCCACTCTGATTGCCATTGCAACCGCCGTCTTTGCCGTCAACGCACGGCATATGCTGATGGGGGCAACCCTGACACCGCTGATCAGGTCGCATCCCCGCCCCCTGCGCTGGCTGGCATTGCTGATGATGGTCGATGAATCATGGGCACTGACCATGGCCCGCAGCCGGCAGGTGCCAACCGGCCCTGCCTTCATCATTGGCGCGGGATGCCTGTTCTTCCCGATCTGGCTCAGCGCCACTATGGCCGGGGTATGGTTCGGCGATCTGGTGCCCGATCCCCGTCTGTTCGGGCTCGACTTCCTTGGTGTTGCCGTGTTCATCGGCATGCTGGCATTGCTGCAACCAAAGCGCCGCGACCTGCCACCTTTCATCGCAACAGCGGTTTTATCCCCCTTGCTGGCGACAGTTCTTCCCGGAAGCTGGAGCATCATTGCCGCCGCGTCCGCAGGTGCCCTGATTGCGGCGGTACGACCATGAGCTTTGATCCCCATATCGTCCTGACCATTCTCGCAATGGCAGCAGCAACAGCGTTCACCCGCCTCAGCGGTTACTGGATCATCAGCCTGGTTGAGCCCGGCCCCCGGCTTCGCCGGTTCCTGGATACAGCACCACAGACAGTCTTTGTCGCAATGATCGCCCCGCCGATCTGGAATGGCGGACCGGCAGAATGGATGGGTGCCGTCGCGGCAGCAGCAGCCATGAAACTGTCAGGAAATCTGGCGCTGACCATCGCCGCCGGTGTCGGCACCACCGCTGTGATCCGTTATCTGTTGTAAAAGCATTAGGTGGTTTGACAGCAACGTATACATTACGCAATGATCCGGCTCCATTCCGGGAGAGAAATCAGATCATGAGTACCACCAGCAGCTTCCAGTTTGACGCCGCCGCCTTCGGAACTTTCGGTTCAGGGCTGACACGCCCGGAATGTGTCGCGGCAACCCGCTCCGGCGCGGTTTACTGCTCTCATTTTGGCGGGGGCATATCGCGTATATCACCGGACGGAACCCGCACTGATATTCTTGGGCCCGGCGATCCCGTGGTTGCCACCAACGGCTTTTCCCTGATGCCCGATGGCAGTGCACTCTGTGCCAGCCTGTTACCGCCGGGTGGTGTCTGGCGGGTCACACCGGATGGTCAGCAGGAACCCTTTCTGGTCGAACTCGACGGTGAAGCCCTGCCGCCCTGCAACTTCGTCAATTACGATACCGAGGGCCGGGTCTGGGCAACCGTTTCAACAAAACGGGTTCCCCGGGCGCTCGGTTATCGCAAGGATGTCGCCGACGGCTACATCATCTTGAAAGACAAACGGGGCACACGAATTGCCGCGGAGGGTTTTGGCTATACGAATGAATCACTGGTTCATCCGGACGGGCGGCATCTTTACGTCAATGAAACCTTTGCCAGAAGGCTGACCCGGTTACGGATCACCGATGACAACCGGCTGGTTGAGCGGGAAACAGTTGCAGAATTCGGGCCGGGAATATTTCCGGACGGACTTGGCTTTGATGCTGAAGGGGGGGTCTGGATTGTCAGCATCATTTCCAACACGGTCATCCGGGTCATGCCGGACGGTGAACAGCAGATCATCCTGCAGGATGCTGATCCGGACCATCTCGACATGGTCGAGGCCGCCTATGAGGCCGGTCAGATGGACCGCCCGCATCTCGACACCATCAAGTCGGCCCATCTCCGGAACATCTCATCCATTGCCTTTGGCGGGCCGGACCTCAAGACCGTTTACTTCGGCAATCTGCTGGATGACCGGATATATACTTTCAAAAGTCCGGTCGCCGGTGCGGCCCCGCCGCACTGGGCCTTTAATCTGTAACCGGAATCACGCCCGACGACGGCGCCGGCGCGGTGCCTCGCCATGCGGTGTGACTTTTGGCTTCGGCGGTGTCTCGCCAAGCACATCCCTGATACGTTCATCTGTTGGAGGCTCACCCGGTGCATAATCTTCCATCGCCGCCTTCATCGCAGCCAGATGCTCGCCACGGGTGCCACAGCAGCCACCGATAATCCGCGCACCGGCATCCCGCGCCATGCGGGCATAGGTCGCCATGATTTCAGGCGTTCCGGTATAGACAAAACCATCCCCTTTCCATTCCGGAATACCGCAGTTCGCCTTGGCGACCACCACCGCACCCGGCCAGATTGCTTTCGCAACACCAACCACGGACGAAATATTTTCCCCGGCCCCAAGCCCGCAGTTGGCTCCAAAGCCCACCGGGGCCACTGCCATCGCACCAGCAAAGTTCGAGGCTTCCTCCGGGGCAACGCCCATCATGGTTTTCCCGGCTGTATCAAAGGTCATCGTTGCGACCACCGGCTTGCCTGTTGATGCGGCACCTTCGACCGCAGCCTGCAATTCCTCACGCGATGACATGGTTTCAATCCAGAGCAGATCAGCCCCGCCATCCGCGAGCCCCCGTGCCTGCTCGGCAAAAGCGTCACGGGCGTCTTCATGGGAAAGACTGCCAACCGGAAACAACAACTCACCTGTCGGCCCCATTGAACCGGCGACGACAACCGGCCGATCTGCTGCATCCGCGACATCGCGGGCTATTTTTGCAGCTGCGGCCGCCAGTTCGTAAACCCGGCCCTGGGCATTGTGCAATTTCAGGCGCATGGCATTGCCGCCGAAAGAGTTGGTCAGAATGATGTCAGACCCTGCATCGACAAATTCCTGATGCAGATCACGGATCCGGTCGGGATAATCAATATTCCATAATTCCGGCGCATCTCCGGTCTCAAGACCGCGTGCAAAAAGACCGGTGCCGGTCCCTCCGTCAGCCAGCAGCCAGTCACGTTCAGCAAGCAGGGTCGAAAGCAGGTTGGTCATTCGATTATCCGGATCAGCAGGTTCAGGGAAATACCGTCGACGGTAATCCGCCGGACTATCGTGCTCCGGCGTGATCCTGCTCAAACTGCCGCAACCGGCGGGCAACTTCTGGCATTTCCGCGCCATCAACATTCGCAAAAGCGACGCGCAGATGCGTACCCGCACCACCGAACATGGTATCAGGCAGCGTCAGCAACCCGGCCTCCCGGGCCAGAGCCGGGGCGATGACAGATGATGAGGCTTCAAACGGATGCCGGAGGAAGGCAAAATAGGCACCGATCGACTGAATTTCATAACCGGATTCCACCGCTTCCAGGGCCGCCGTGAAAGCGGCCACCCTGTCAGCCATGACCCGCCGGTTTCCGGCTCGCCAGTCATGGAGATTCTGCAACCCGTAAATTGCCGCCAGCTGCCCGATACGGGGCGCACAGATGGCCAGAGAATCCATCACCTTGGCGATCTGCGTAATAAGCACCGGGTCGGCGACAACGGCCCCAACACGATAGCCGGTCATCGAATAAACCTTCGAGAAGCTATAGAGGTGTATCAGGTGGCTGTCCCATCCTGACCGGGCAATCAGTCCATGCGGACGACTGACCTCCGGTGCCAGGAAATCGCGGTAAGTCTCATCGACAATCAGGGCAATCCCCTGCTCCGCCGCCAGATCGGCGAACTCCTGCAACACCTGTTCCGGATAGACAGCGCCGGTCGGATTGTTCGGCGATATCAGAAGGATCGCCTTTATCCGGTCGGTCATCAGTCGGCGAGCATCCTGCGGGTCCGGAACAAAGCCATTAACTGCCCGGGCCGGCAGGGCAACCGGCTCAACACCCAGCATATCCAGCGTCATCCGATGATTGAAATACCACGGACTGACAACCAGCATCGCATCCCCCGGCTGGCACAGGGTCATCGCCGTCAGATAAAAAGACTGGTTGCAGCCTGCGGCAATCAGAACCTGTTCAGGTGATACCGTTCCCTGATAGGTTTCCGACATATCCGTCGCCAGCAACTGCCGAAGCAGAGGCAATCCTTCAATATCGGTATAGCGGCTGGTTGCCTCTTCCATGACTGCTGTCGCCAGAAACCGACGCAGCCCTTCCTCCGGCGGATAACCGGGCGCTGCCTGTGCCAGATCGATCAGCGGCTTCTCAACCGTAAATGAGACCCCGTCCAGCCAGCTATGTGCTTCTGAAATCGGTGGTTCTTCGATTGCCGACACAAGGGGATTAAGGCTGAAAGCCATGGGTTAAGTCTCTCCACAGACGGGGATCACCTGACCGATGTAGCACCCTCACCGGAAGGATCAACAACAGTTATAAACAGACTGTCCTCGGCAATCCGAAGGTTCGGCAGACTGCGGAATATCTCGACAATCCTGCCGTTCAGACCCGGCGGCAGCGGATCAAGCGACAGCCCCTGCATTTCCTGCGGCAGTTCCCGGCGCACATCCCTGTCGGTCACCAGACATTTGAGCAGCTCCGGGCCGCCCGGTGGCGCAGCAACAAGTCGAAACCCGTCACGCTCCGGAACGGGAAGCCGCCGGTCAGTCCCGCTATCCAGCCAGCTGTCGCCCCGCCGGTTGAGCAAACCCGGATTGGGGACGACCTGCCGCACAAGACCATCAGCCTGAAGATAATAACACCAGAGATAACCGGCTCTGCTGAGGCGAACATCAAACATCAGCGGGTCGCCGACCTTCAGCACGGCCAGACCACCCGGCATAGAAAGACCGATTGTCGGCGGACCGACATCATCTGTCATCGTCAGCAGATCAAAGTTTTCATCGGGGACAAGCCGCAGACCGCCAAGGCTGTCCATTCGGATCTGGCGCTGGAATACACCCAGCACCTCGTTTTCCCGCATGACAGTGATAACCAGGCTTACTGTTGTCCCGCGCAGCCAGTAATCACCACTCACCACGGGGCTATCTGCGGCTGTCACTTCCGTCCCCTGATTGATGATCTGCAGGGGGGCCGCTCCGATCATGTTTTCATTGCGGGCCAGCAACCGGCCTGTCAGTGTCTTGCGAATATATTCACCAAACGGCGATATGCCGCCATTACCGGCCAGCCGAACCACACCCATCTGCAGTTCTCTTGTATCGGCAAGCGCCTCGACAATCGCATTCGACAGGTCATCCACTGCAACATCCAGAGCAACGGCACCGGGTTCAGCCTGAAGATCAGCCGGGGTCAAGGCATGTTGCACGCCTCCGGATACCGCGAGCACCTGTCCGGACAGCGAGACCAGCCGGTAGCGGGCGATCAGCGTCAGGTCATCAAGCCGATAATCCCCAATCACCAGCGCATCGACATCACGGACCTTCGACAACAACTCACCCACAGGATCACCTGTCGGATCATCAAGTGCACCGGTCGCCGAGAGATTGCCGATGAGGGCTGAAAGTTCGGAACGGGCAAGGATTTCAGGCACCGGGTTCAGTTTGAGAAGTGCCTTTTGCAGATCCGCCTCAAGCCCGTAGATGACGGATGCCGCGACAGGCATTCCCTTCTCCGGCCCCGACCACAGGGCAAGCCTTACCGGTCTGTCCGTCACTTCCCCGACAAGTCGGGTGAGACCAGCCTGAAAACTTTCAGCGACGTCATCCACGTTCTGTGCACGGATGGCCACAGAGATCATGGACAGAATGATGAATGACAGGATCAGACTGCGAATCAGGAGCCTCATGGCGTCACCGACAGATTCAACCGGCGGGCGACAGGTTCCTCTCCCGTTGTCATCGCGAACACAGTGACATTGAATTCCTCAGAAAGCAGGGCCGGCAGCATCACCGACCATTCATGCTGGTCGGCAAAGCGGACCGGTAGTGATGCCTCACCCGGTTGCCCGATCATCTCGGCGACGCGGGCACCCTGAAAGTCCGCATAGGTCGACAGGTTCTCCCCGCGTGTTGCGGCCCTGATGACGAAAGACAGACCACATAACAGCGGTGAAACGGATAACCGGACCGCGTTGTTATGAAGGGGAACATCTTCCTGAACCGGTTGCACATTGCCAAAATGAACAGCGGCGCAGCTTTCCCCTGACGGAGGTCTGAGGACGTTAACAGCAAGACGGGGGGCCAGGTCAGCGACCTGTTCCATTGTCATCACACGGTCTTCCGGGGACTCCCGGTCATTGCCGGGCCGAAACTCATAAATCAGAAACCCGAGCAATCCGAGAACCAGACAAACAGCCCCTGCCTTGCCTGTCAGGGTCCATGACTTGCCGGTTGTTGTCTTTCTGGCAGACTCCGGGCGTGGCAGACCAAGCTGGTCAAAAACTTCAAGGGCATCATCGACTGCCGTCACATTCCCGCTTCTCCCTGTCGCCTCCGGCAGTTCATCCGCCGGAACGAAAATCTTCACCGGATGCCCGACCCTGGTGATCAGCCCTCGCAGTTTCTCAAGCTTGATGTCCAGATGACCAACCTTTCGAACCGTAAGGTCAGCATCAACACGCCCGGTAAGGCAGAGGCTGACATCCACTGCATCATTCGGCCCTGCCAGCAGGCCCGAACGCGCCAGGCCGCAAGCCAGAAAAACCGCAAGTTGCCAGCTCTCTCCACTTTCAACAGGCGAGGAAAGGTCCATACGAAAGCCCGGCATGCTGAACGGACCAAATGCCGTATGAGGGGGTCTCCCCGGCTGCATGAAATTATCAAAGCCCGCACTGAGGAAGCCGAGCGGCGTCACACCACGACCGATAAAAACCTCACTCAGCGGTGCGGATTCCGGCTGCAGGCGCTGAATGCGCACCGGCCCGTCAGTTGTCGCAATATAGACCGCATACATCATTATCGCAGAATCAGGACAGAAGACGGCTCTGACAGCAGGTCATAGAGTTCACTGCTGGTATCGATCAAAACCTGAATGACGCCTCGTCGTGATGGTGGCAAAGGAAAGGAAATTCGTCGCTCATCCATACCAAAGACAATGAGGTTAGCCGGGTTATCCGTCGTCATCGACGTCCCGCTGATCAGCAGATAAGTCAGGTTCGGGTCAGATTGTGATTCCCGGAACGTAATCGAATAGCCACGGTATCGCCGCTCTACCGGACCGGCGTCCGCAGCGGCGATGGCAGTGCCAAAATCAACGACGGACAAACTGCGTTCAATTTCCATCGCAGTTCGCCTGGCACCGGAAGACAAATCTGTCCAGTCCAGCTGGTCTGACAGTATCTGCTGATAAAGCCGCCCTGTACTCACCGCCTGTGTTACAAATGTCTCCCCTCCGAGCAGCAACTCGCCACGGATATCTTCCGCCACGAAGGCCTCTCGCAAACCTGCCTCTTCATTGCGTTTCGGAGGTCGAAAAGTAGCCATCATTCAGTCCCGTAAAGCTGGCTGAATATAGCCGAAAATTCCTGACGGTCCTGTTCGAATAATTCCGGCAGTTTTTCTTCCATTCCTGCGAACTGAAGAAGGCACCGGTTCAGATGATCAGACATCCGCACCAGCGTCACCGCAGCCTGTGAAAACAGTTCACGTCGTTCAGCGCCAACATCCTCCGGATCAAACCCTTTGCGTTTCAGCCGGGTTACCGCCTGTCTCGCCTCAGACTTCAGTTGTCCATCCGTCGCCGTGCCGGAAATGTAATGCAGCGAAGCCAGTTGCAGCCGGTGCAGATGGGATTTCAGCTTTTCAAGAACCGCCAGACGGTCTGTATAGGTCTCCGCCTCATCACAGGACAATCGCCGACGGACGGACTCCGCGCCGCGCCGCAACTGAAGATCAACGGTTATCGCGGTCTGGACAGCGCCGAGGCATTCATGCCGGAAATAGCCCTCCGGCAATGACAGCACAGCCGGTCCATAGAACATCAGAATTTCAAGGGGCCGGCGTTCAGATGAGGTCTTGAAGAATTTGATCTCCTGCATCTCCTCCTCATCGAAGACCATGAAGGGGTTCACCCATTCATCGGCCGGCTCCGCCTGAGTATCGGCAACATCAATCTCTGAATCTTCCCGGTCCTGTCCTACAGGAGCCGCATGGGACATTGAAATCGCCAGACGCGCCGTCTCCAGCACCGTCATCAGCGAAATGAAACCATCAAAACAGGTCCGGAAAGACCGGAAGTCACTGCCGCTGGCATGAGACTTCCAGAAATCCAGCACTGCATCATCGTCAATCTGCCAGACACCCGATGTTTCAGCCCGGTGGTTCAGATAGGCGCATAGCCGGTCGAATTTTTCCTCGCGCCGGGCATAAGCCATATGCGTCCGGCGATATCCCCGCATATGCGATGAAATCTGGCTTGCTGCCTGCCGTACATCCGCCTCCCCCAGTGCCTCACTGGCGAGGGCATCAAGAATGTCCTGCAAGGGTTTGAAGAAGCTGAAATCATCAATCCCTGACAGAAATTCATAAAGGCCGAACAAGACCGGCATCCGGGAAAACCGGATCGCAAATCGCGAAGTACCATAGTCAATTTCAATTCCGACAGCATCGACAGACACCATTTTCGCTGGCGTCATCATCTCCTGTATGGCCTGCCGGATAGCACCAACCGTAATGGTCTGCTGACCCAGCAGAAAGCCGAACCGTGCGCCGCCGACAATTCCGCCCTGCGCCAGCGCTGCAGCCATATGGGCAAGCTCATACCATGCCGTGTCCCGGTTCGGGCCTGTACCTGCTCCCGCCACGATTTTTGCAATTTTCTGCAGAACCCGGCTATCCGGATAGCGACCGGATTCCACCAGTCCGGAGAACACGGATATCGGATCGCCTTCGGCACCAACCCGGTACAGATGGATAATTTCGTCCCCGGCCATCACTGTCCAAGCTCCCCCTTTTTCAGATCCCGGGCAACCCGGAATCCGATGACCGGGCTACGGGCATCAGGCTCAATCCACACACGTGGCAATGTCACATCACCGTTCTCATTTTCGAGAGTAGCGGCCCCGCGGACAGCATGGGTAACGCAACGCCGGGTCTCCTGACCGATCCGGCAATCAGCCACCCATTCCCGAACACCATCAGTCATGCCATAAGCACCGGCCGTATTCGCCGCACGGGCGTCGACCGGCTGAGAAGGCCCGCCAATACGGCGTTCATCATGAACGACATCCTGCAGCGACTGATCCGCAACATCCCGTTGCACCAGACCAAACTCCGTCGCCACATATTCCCATTCCGCATCACTGGGCAGCCGGTAGGGAAGGCCTGTGTTTTCCGACAACCAGCGGACATAGGCCATCGCATCATCCCAGGAAACATGACTGACTGGCGTCTCCTCCGAAGCGGCCTCACGTGCTTTTGGCTGATATCTCCCACAGCCACCGCCTTTCAGACAGGCCGCCCATTCTGACCGGGTAATCTCGTGACTGCTGATCGCGAAAGGCTCGGGGATATCAAACAAGCGCGAGCTACTCCTGCTGGTTGCCATAAAACGTCCGGAACGAGTGACCAGCATCTCGGGACAGGTCTTGCAGTCGGAAAACAGATCGCCGGGCTGCCTGACAGATGACCGGACTTCCGAGACATCAGCCCGCTTTTCAGGCGACAGCAGACTGGCATGAATGAAGACTGTCCGGTCATCTTCCCTGCGTATCCGGAACCATGGCGCATCACGCAGCTTGCCTGTTACCTGAACGGCAGCGTTTCTGACAGACTGGCCAACCCGTTCGCTTTCAACCCCTGGCTCTCTGCGGTGGTTGGCCCGGTCAACGATCACGTAGAGAACAGTGTCCATAGGGTCGATCAGCCCGGCGGGCTTTGTCCGCAGGGCTGACAGGCGGTTTGCAGCGAAGGGGACAAAGGGACTTTCCGGATAGGTATCGATAAACAACTGGAAGTCTTCCGGACGCTGACTGTCGCGCAGGCTGTTCCAGACTATCGCATCCGTCTGATGACCGCCGGATGGCGTCATAGGCTGACGGTCGAGCAAGAAAACAAAATCGCCTTTGTCATAGAGCGGATCACGCAAGGGGCCGAACTGTGGCGTCTGGCCATTACCTGTATAATTGCTGACAGCATCCCCCATGAAGAGGCCGAGTTCGGAGGCCGTCAGATAACCGTCGCCGTTAGCGTCAGCGGGCCGTTTGCCATCAAGCGCTTCAAGAAACAAACGCCGGAACAGACCGTCATCGGACACCTTTTGATTGGCAGAGCCCGAGGTCAGGAACTGCCTGACCGGATTCAGCACGGCGCGGCGGACCGCTGGTGGTGGCAATGCACGGGTCGCCCCGAAAACCGTACCGGCAAAACAGCTGTCGAAAACCGCAAGGCTGTGCCGGGACCGGGCCAGTCGCGCAAAATTACCAATATCGCGCAGATGCAGAGCCGTTCTGCGAAACCCTGTATCATCGTCGGGGGTCGCGCCGTCAGACGGGATGATGAAGCCCTCGCCATCAAGCGTATGGCCATGACCGGCAAACCAGACAAACAGCCTGGAGTCCGGACTGGCACCCCGTTCGATAAAGAAACGCCGGAAAATCTGCCTCAGCTTGTCCGAAGTCGTGTTTTCAAAATAATCGACGCTGAAGCCACGCTGGCGCAAACTTTCAGCAACAGCACGGGCATCGGCAACCGCGTTGTGAAGTCGTGGCCAGCCGTTTGAATAGGCGTCAATACCGATAACCAGCGCATGGGAAGACCTGTAGAGATTAACAACGTCAGTCTGCCCCTTGCTGTCATCCGGAATGATTTCAATCTCGATCCCGCGCTGCCCGGCATTGGCAAAAGCAGCGGACAGCGCACCCAGCAGCAACCCGGCAGACAACAGAACAACACAGAACGATTGATACCGTCCAACCAACTTGACCAGCCCCTACACGCAAAAATCATGACTTCATTGATTTGTTGGCAATCAATCCGGTACGTCAACCACCCTCACCCGTTTCCGTAACAGGAAAGTCATCCAATGTCCGTTCTGCGATCCGTAAACGAGTAGCGAAATCCCGACCACTGAAGGCATCATCAGACGATCCGGTGATCGCAGATGCCCGCACCGGAGCCGGGATATCAATGACTGTTATTTTCGCCCCGTCGTCAGTTACCTGCTGTTCAGACAGTCCAGCCCATAACTGCTGCTGAAAACCATAGATCTTCTTCCAGGCCATAACCCTCGCGATATATCCCAGTGTATAGTCGTGGGGCTGCCATTCATCACCCGGCGTCAGCGACCCGCCATTGTAATGCGAGAGCGCCAGATCCCACCGGTTATCATAGCGAAGGTAGAGCTGACGGAGGAATTCAACGCCGATGCGAACATTGGTCCGGGGGTCACGGAGTGCGCTCTCCTCTACCCCGAACTCGCCTTTACCGGTTTGCGGCATGATCTGCATGACACCGATGGCACCGGCTGGACTGACTGCCGCCGGATTGAATCCCGATTCAACACGCGCAACCGCCATTGCCAGTGAGGGCGGCACACCCGTTGCCCGCGCCTGACGCAGAATCAGATGCTGAATTTCAGGATAGGGTATCTCCGCAGCCGAAGCCGCTGATGACGACAGACAGAGGAGAGCCACAACAACCGGAGCAATCCGCCAGCGCATCACCGCTCACCCCGCCGACTTCGGCAGCTTCCGGACCACAAAGCTGTCGCCCGTAAAGGCGACCCGCCCCTGAACACCGAGATAATCCAGCATCTTCCGTAAATTACGGTTCATCCGCGCTGCTTCCGCCGTGGTCTCATACCAGTATTCCGCATGAAGCTGCATAACCCGGACAGGCCGGTAGGTCCGGTAACCGCTGAACGCGACGAGATATTCCTCAATACGGGTAATCTCAGCGGTCGAGAACTGTTCAAAAGCAAGGCTGTAACTTCGGACAAGTCCCTGTTTCTCTGTAATCCCGGTCAGATTGTCTGTCTGTCCCTGTATGGCACTCTCAATATATGCCGACAGGATGCTTCCGAGATCGCGGGAGAGAATCTCCGCCTGATGGCCCGCGATCTCCAGAATACAATCACGGCCACAGCCAAGCGGTGCATGACGGGGCTTCGGAAAGGCGGTCTCAAACGCGCCCAGCCGCTCGCCTGAACTGACATTCACGATGCGACCCGTCACCCGGGTCCGGATAACCTTTGCATAATTGCCGCTCTCGGCATTCGCATAGATAGTGTAGAGAACAAGAAGGTCGACAGGGGGTGTCGTGACAGCCCGGGCACCCCCGATCACCTCGCCCTCATCCCGGCGGCTGCGCCCGGTCTCCAGCGTGCCCAGTGAGACCGCTGTTTCATCGACAACCCGATATCCCCTGTCACGCAACTGGCGGACCAGACCATCCTCAACCCGCTGATTTATACGGTTCGTACGGACAACAGAGTCCGGATCACGGTCAATACCCGCAACCATGACGACCGGCCCCTCTGCCGCTACAGCCGGATGACCGGCACAGGCAGACAGCAGCAACAGCGTCGCAATCAGGGCATGAGCGAATAACAGCCGCATATCGTGGTCCTTCCCGTAACGATCATACAGGAAGGTTATGAAGGGCCGAGAGCGAATTTAGCCGGGGTCACCCGGATTTTTCATCAGGCAGCCTTCGCGCCATAAAACAAGGTCACGACATGCTTCGCCTCAGCGAAGAACAGCCAGCGTTCAACAAACACGCCAACGCTGACCAGAACCGCCGCCGCCAGAAAGACAATGATATCCCAGCCCCCGGCCAGAAAAGCACCCGCAAGCGATAACAGAGCAGGCGCGACAAAACCGCAGAGAACGGCAATCCGCCGCAATTTCTCAGCGTGTTTCCGGGCGACCTTGAAGCCCATTTCCCGCATCAGATAATTGGCTTCCGTATGCGGTCCTTCCAGCATGGAAACCTTGCCAATGCGCCCCAGTCCGGTCGCACTTTCCGGGGTCGAGGGATGGCTGGTCGTATCATTACGCTTCCATGCCCCCATCTTCGTCGCCCAGGCCACGAGCACTGCCGACATTGTCAGGATCGACAGACCAACTCCGGCGCCTTCACCCAGTACCGCAGAGAACAGGCAGAACCAGACAGCGCCGGTGGCAAGCGCCAGTGTGAGATAGCTGCCCAGCGTCCAGCGGCTATGCCACTGGTGAATTGTCGCCAGACTGGCATAGATCATCGCCGTGCAACCGACGGTCACAACAGCACCGATTGCGGCAAGGCCGCCGAGCAGGGCAAAGACCCCATCGTTGCTTTCAAGAAAAACCCAGCCCGCAGCAAACAGACCGGCCGGAACATAGGTCAGCAGGGCGACAACCCCTTCACGCGACAACCAGGATGTCCGCCACTGGCTCATCGCCCGCCAGGCACGTTCCGGATGGCCGAGGTGAAAGGTGGAACTGAGCAGTCCGAATGTCACCAGCGCCAGAGCAAAACCAAGCCCCACGGTGCCGAACCAGCGGTCAGCAGTCAAAAGCCCCAGAAACGCGCCAAGTCCATAAAAGAACAGCAGACCATATCCGATACCGGATGTCGTCGTGAACAGGATAACCGAGAGAGCGGGATGCATGATTTTACCTCGACAACAGCCGGTCGACCCAGCGCAACAACGGATTATCGGTATCGACGACGCTATCCAGCGAGGCCGTCGCACCGATATCCACGGCTTCAACACGCCGCTTGCGTGGCGGCAGATACTTGTTCGTTGGCTTGTAGCCCATCTCTTCCATCAGGTCATATCCGCCACGGTCTTCAACCAGCTTCGAGACATCCGAGTCCGGATCGCCGAGATCACCGAAATGACGGGCGCTGACAGGACAAGTCGAGACACAGGCCGGAACCCGGTCGATCTCGTCAAGATTCTCATTGTAGATGCGGTCAATGCACAGCGTGCACTTTTTCATCACACCTTCGCTGGCATCATATTCACGGGCACCATAAGGACAGGCCCAGCTGCAGAGTTTGCAGCCGATGCATTTGTCTTCATTGACCAGCACAATGCCGTCTTCCACCCGTTTGAACGAGGCGCCCGTCGGGCAGACGGTAACGCAGGCGGCATCTTCGCAATGCAGACAAGATTTCGGGAAATGCACGGTCTGGCTTGTGCCAACACCGCATTCGCCGCTGCCATCTGCTTCGAAGGTGTGAATGCGGTTGAACCAGACACCCGTCTGATCCGGACCATAGGGGTCAAGATCGGTCAGCGGAGCCGCGTGACCGCCAGCATTCCATTCCTTGCAGTTCACCGCACAGGCATGACAGCCGACACAGATATCCAGATCAATGACGAGGCCGAGCTTTTTCTCCGTCGTCTGGGGTAATGTGGTCATCCTTCGCCCCTTTCCTTGCGGAAACTCTGCCCATATTTGAGGATTGCCGGTCGTTGCGGAAGACCTTCCGGCGTCGGTAATGTCGGGAACTGTGGTTCGGAGACCGCATCATGATCACCCGCCACTTTCTCCACCTTGACCCTGAGGTCATACCAGGCGGCCTGTCCCGTTACCGGATCAGAGTTTGAATAGCGGTGGCCGTCACTGCGCGCCGGCAGCAGTTCGGAAATCACATGATTGAGCAGGAACCCCTTTTGTGATTCCCCGGCTTTCGGATCAAGATTCCAGGCACCGGAACGTTTACCGATCGCGTTCCATGTCCAGATGGTATCGTCGTTGACACCATCCATGACAGCGACCTGCGCCTTGATGTTCCCATGATGGCTGGTCACCCGGATCCAGTCATCATCCGCAATCGACAGTCGTTCTGCCAGTTTGCGTCCGATATACATCTTGTTGGAGCCGGTGATCTGACGCAGCCAGGCGTTCTGTGACCCCCAGGAATGATACATCTGCATCGGGCGCTGGGTCAGCGCATGCAGCGGATATTCTTCCTCGTCAATCATCGTCCCTTCGAACGGCGCATACCAGATCGGCAGCGGGTCGAAATAGGCATCGACGCGGGCCCGGTGGCGTTCCGGCGGCTGACGGTCACCATGACCACGGGCCGCAAGCCTGAACTTCTGCAACGGCTCGCTGTATATCTGAAGGACGATCTGTTCCGCCTTCGGCACAAAGCCGACGGATGCCGCCCATTCCAGATAGCCCTTGTTCGCCATCTTGTAGAAACGATGTTCTTCCGGGAACTCATAGTGAGAGAAACAGCCGTTCTCGATATATTTTTCCAGCTGCTGCGGATTTGGCGCACCCTTGCCCCAGGACTCGCCGTCCTCACCGCGCCAGCCGGCCAGCATACCGATACCCGGTGCCCGCTCATGATTGACGATGTAGTCCGGATAGCCGCCGGGATATTTCGGCGAACCATCTTCATTCACCAGCCCCGGCAGACCAAGTCTGGCACCGAGGTCAATCAGCATCGACTGGAACGGCCGTACATCCCGGTCCAGTTCAACCACCGGCTGACGGATTGAATCAGCAGCACCATCGGCCTCACAGATCGGACGGTCCAGCAGGCTGATACAGTCATGCCGTTCCAGATAAGTGGTATCCGGCAGCACCAGGTCCGCATAGGCGACCATTTCGGAATAATAGGCATCGGAATAGATGATCCGGGGAATCTTGTACTCACCCGTCTCCTCATTCTTGTCGGTCAGCATCTCCATGACACCCTTGGTGTTCATCGAGGAGTTCCACGACATGTTGGCCATGAACATCATCAGCGTATCGACAGGATAGGGATCACCCTTCCAGGCATTCGTGATGACCATATGCATCATGCCGTGGGCAGCGACCGGGAATTCCCAGCTGAACGCCTTGTCGATGCGCATCGGCTCGCCATCTTCATCAACCAGCAGGTCTTCCGGACCTGTCGGAAAACCGAGCGGCGGGCCGTTCAGCGGCGTATCCGGGGCACAGCTGTTGCCCGGCTTGATGCCCGGCGGGATCGGCTTTGGAAATGGCGGTTTGTAACGGAACCCGCCGGGGCAATCGATCGAGCCGATCAGCATCTGCAACAGATGCAGGGAACGGCAGGTATGGAATCCGTTGGAATGGGCAGAAATACCACGCATCGCATGCATGGAGACCGGACGACCGATCATCTTGTCATGCTTGCGTCCGGCCCAGTCTGTCCATTCAACGTCGATTTCAACCTGTTCCTCGAAGGCAACATGAGCAAGCTCGGCAGCTATGCGACGGATGTTGTCAGCACTGACCCCGGTCCGCTCCGACACCGCTTCCGGCGCATATTGCGGATCCAGATAACGCTCTGCCAAAAGCTGGAACACTGTCACAGCCTTACCGCCACCGGGCAGGTCGGCTTCACCGATCAGGCGGGGCTTGATTTCAGCCAGGTTGGCACTGACCAGTTCACCGGTCTCACTGTCAACCATCAGCGGATCACCATTCGCATCGCGCGCGAACAGGCCATCATCTGCGCCGCCGGGGTTCCGGGTCACCAGCCATGGCGAATTGGTGTAGCGCACCAGATATTCGACATCGATCTTGTCGGCCTTCAGCAACTCATGCACCAGCGACAGAACAAAAAGCCCGTCAGTGCCAGGCCGGATACCAACCCATTCATCTGCAATCGCGCTGTAGCCGGTCTTCACCGGATTGACCGAGACAAACTTGCCACCCAGTCCCTTGAGCTTACCGAGGCCCATCTTGATGGGGTTCGAATCATGATCTTCCGCAACGCCGAACATCATGAAATAGCGCGTCCGCTCCCAGTCCGGCTCACCAAATTCCCAGAATGAGCCACCGATGCTGTAGAGTCCGCCTGCCGCCATATTGACGGAACAGAACCCGCCATGAGCGGCATAGTTGTAGGTGCCGAACTGTGACGCCCACCAGCCGGTCAGTGCCTGGCTCTGATCACGACCGGTAAAGAAAGCCAGTTTCTTCGGGTCTGTCTTGCGGATATTACCGAGCCAGCCAGTCGCCGTCTGCAGCGCCTCTTCCCACTCGATCTCCTTGAACTCACCCGAACCACGAGGGCCAACCCGTTTCAGCGGTTTGGTCAGCTTTGCCGGGGAGTTCTGGGTCATTATCCCGGCAGACCCCTTGGCGCAGAGGACACCCCGGTTGACCGGGTGATCCCGGTTGCCCTGAATGTAACGAATGCTGCCATCCAGCATGTAGACCTTGATGCCACAGCGACAGGCACACATGTAACAGGTCGTATATTTGATCTCGTCAGCCACTTTCGGCGACAGATCAACAGCGTTTGATGGGTCGGTTCTATCTTTACGCGACATCATTCCCCCTTGGTTACGCGACAACATAACCACTTGTACGGACTATACAATTAGCCAGCATACTGATTTTCACCGGACCAGCACGATCTGGCTACTCAGTTCTTTTGGGGGTGATCTTCAGAATAAATGAAGACCAGTCAAAATGACTTCAGGAAGTCTTCTCGATAAGGAATACGAACCGGCCATCCTTCTCGTCACTTTGCAACAGCCGGTGCCCCGTCGCTTCTGCAAACGCTGCCATATCCGCCTTTGACCCGGGGTCCGTCGATATCATCTTGAGTATCTGCCCAGTCTCCAGGGCTGCCAGTGACTTTCGGGTCTTCAGCACAGGCAGAGGACAGTTCAGGCCACTGGCATCAAGGATGGCATCGGCGTCACGCATCAGGCGATATCCATTTCAGTAAGCATAGTCACGGAAGGACGGCTCCACAGAACGGTTCCATTCATTTTCATACTTCTCCAGCATTTCCTCGGCCGGTGTCACACCACTGGCAACCGTCTCATGCAGGGCATTCAGAAAATGGGTTTCATCCAGTGCCATGGAACTTAGGCGGGCACGGCGCTTGAGACCGGTCTTCGAAATCGCCAGAACCTCGCGGGCGATTTCCCGGACCGTGACATTCCTGAACGGCGTTTTCAGTGCAAGGGTCGGAACATTGTCCCGCAGTTCCTGCTGCTCATCGATGGTCCAGTCCTTGACCAGATCCCAGGCTGCATCGAGCGCTTCGTCGCAATAAAGCAAGCCAACCCACAATGCCGGCAGGGCGCAGATACGTCGCCAGGGACCACCATCAGCTCCTCGCATTTCAAGAAACTTCTTCAGCCGGACTTCCGGGAACAGGGTCGACATATGATCTTCCCAGTCCCCCATACCCGGAACCTGCCCCTGAAATCCATCAAGCGAGCCGTTCATGAAATCCCTGAAGGATTTTCCTGCCACATCGTTATAGACGCCGTCACGATAGACAAAATACATCGGCGTATCGAGCACGTGATCGACATAGCGTTCAAATCCGAATCCGTCTTCGAAGACAAAGGGCAGCATGCCGCAACGGTCGTTATCGGTATCGGTCCAGATATGGCTGCGATGACTCAGCCGCCCATTCGGCTTGCGCTCACTGAACGGTGAGTTGGCAAACAGCGCTGTCGCAATCGGCTGCAGGGCAAGGGAAACACGGAATTTCTTCACCATGTCCGCTTCAGACGCATAATCCAGATTCACCTGCACGGTACAGGTGGTCTTCATCATCTCGAGACCCATGGTTCCGACACGCGGCATATAGTCGCCCATGACCTTGTAGCGGCCTTTCGGCATCCAGGGTACCTCATCAGGTGTCCAGATCGGGTTAGATCCGAAACCTGCGAAGCCAATTCCCAGCGGCTCGGCCACCGTCTTGACCTGTGCCAGATGGCCATTCACCTCTGAACAGGTCTGATGGACGGTCTCAAGCGGGGCACCAGACAGTTCAAACTGTCCGCCCGGTTCCAGCGAAATCGAAGACCCGTCACCACGGCTCAGGGCAATCGGATTGCCCTTTTCCATGACCGGCATCCAGTCATACTGGGTCAGGCCTTCCAGCAGGGCACGGATGCCATCTGGTCCGTCATAAGCCAGCGGACGAAGTGTATCCTTATGGAAGGCAAATTTTTCATGCTCGGTACCAATCCGCCAGGCAGAAGGCGGCTTTGATCCGCTTTCCAGATATTCGACTAACTGGGTTTTCGAGGTGATCGGATTCGCGTTACCGGCGGAAGGTGCAGACATTTCAATTCCAAAACTATTAATTCAATCAATCCCGCAATGCCTGCGGCACAGGAGGGGCCTCACCATCGCCGCAGACAGACTGCCAGATCGCAAGGCTCGTCAGAGCGGCTGTCTCGGCCCGGAGGATCCGCGGACCAAGACTTACGGGGACAAAGTTCGGCAGAGTTCGCAGCAGGTCAAGTTCGGATTTCTCATAGCCACCTTCCGGTCCGCTAATACATGCCGCCGGATGACCCGCCTTTGCTGACATCGCCACAGCCGCAGAACCCCCGGAACCCGCTTCATCCAATACGAATGCAACCCGGTCATCAGGCCAGGCTGACTTCAGGTCAGACAGTTTCACTGCTTCGTGAACGGTTGGAATATCCAGCCTCTCGCATTGTTCCGACGCTTCAATGACCTGTGCTTTCAGCCGGTCCGTGTTAACCCGGCTGACAATGGTTCGCCGGGTAATGACCGGCAGCAGGTCAGTGACTCCCAGTTCCGTGGCTTTCTCGATCAGAAAATCCATCCGGTCTTTCTTGATCGGCGCAAAGACCAGCCAGAGTTCGGTTGCCTGCTGCTGTGCACGGCGATTTTCCCCTACCTTCAGCGTGACAGACTTACCCGCATCGGCGATCTGGCTGCGCCATTCACCCTGCCGCCCGTTGAAAAGCCGCACGGAAGCTCCGGCATTCAGCCGCATAACAGATCTGAGATAGTGGCTGCGCTGTTTATCCAGCCTTATCTCATTGCCTTCCCCGAGGTCATCGTCGACAAACAGTCTAGGCGCAGCCATCATCAGCCCATTCAAAATTCAATTCAGTTGCGATATAGCATGAACACCCGGACTTCCACAGCCAGTGACATTCCCCGTGACGGCCTTTTCGAGAAAGCCGTGCCTGCACCATTGCAACCCTATGGACGCCTGTCCCGTCTGGACCGTCCT
The DNA here is from genome assembly GCA_009649675.1 of Alphaproteobacteria bacterium HT1-32. Classification (NCBI taxonomy): domain Bacteria; kingdom Pseudomonadati; phylum Pseudomonadota; class Alphaproteobacteria; species Alphaproteobacteria bacterium HT1-32. The sequence goes on from WJPL01000001.1 coordinate 110,144, forward strand.
ATCGGCACCTGGCTGCTGCTGCTTCCCTGTCTGTGGAGCATCGCCATGGCGACTCCGGGCTGGCCGACCAGCAGCACACTGACTCTGTTCGCACTGTTCTCCATTGGCGCCGTGCTGATGCGCGGTGCCGGCTGCACCTACAATGACATTGTCGATCAGGACTTCGATGGCCGTGTCGCCCGCACTGCCGACCGACCCATTCCATCCGGCGCCGTCTCGGTCAAAGGGGCCCTGGCATGGCTGGCCATCCAGTTGCTCATCAGTCTGTTTATTCTGCTGACCTTCAACAATATGGCGATCATGCTTGGTGTCGCTTCCCTGCTGCTGGTCCTCATCTATCCACTGATGAAACGGGTGACCTATTGGCCACAGTTCTTTCTTGGACTGGCCTTCAACTGGGGTGCCATCATGGGCTGGGCCGCAGTTCGTGGTGATCTGCAGATCTGGCCTGTGGTGCTTTATATCGCCGGGATATTCTGGACCCTTGGCTATGACACAATCTACGCCCATCAGGACAAGGAAGACGATGCGCTGATCGGGATTAAATCAACAGCCCTGCGGTTTGGCGATACCAGCCCGGTCTGGATTGGCGGGTTCTACGCGGCGACCACCGTTCTGCTGCTGATTACAGCCTATGGTGCGGGCTATGGCTGGATAACCCTGGCCTTTATCGCGGCTGGCGCGGTGCAACTGGTTTGGCAGGTTAAAACCCTTGATGCTGATGATGCCGCCGATTGCCTGCGGAAATTCAAATCGAACCGGTTTTTCGGTTGGCTGGTGCTCGCGGGATTCCTGATCCCACCGCTGGGCTGAATGGACGCCCGCACCTTCGTTATTGCCAACACCGAACTGATCACGGTCCCGTTCACACCGGAAATCCGTCTGCATCTCGCCACAGAAATCACACCGATCTGGCAGGCAACAGAGGATGAACTGTCGGAACAGGGATTACAGCCGCCATTCTGGGCTTTCGCCTGGCCCGGCGGTCTTGGTCTTGCCCGGTACCTTCTGGATCATCCGGAAACGGTCCGGGGTAAAACTGTACTGGATTTTGCCTCCGGCAGTGGTCTGGTTGCCATCGCGGCCTGTCTGGCTGGTGCACAACGGGTTGTTGCCGCTGATATCGACCAGTTCGCTCTTGCTGCAATCCGGGAAAATGCCGCCGCAAACCAGGTCGATATGGAAGCCACACAATCGAATTTTCTGGATCAGGAGATCTCCGGCTTTGATGTCATTCTGGCGGGCGATATCTGCTATGAGAAACCACTGGCCAGACGGGTGACAGACTGGTTACAGAAAGCCGCTGCAGCAGACGTCAGCGTATTACTCGCCGACCCCGGCCGCACCTATTTCGATCAGGTGAACATGAGCTGCATCAGCCGTTATGACATCCCGACATCACTGGAACTGGAAGACCGGATTACCCGGTCCGTCGGCGTCTGGCGCGTCGGAAGCTAGGGCCAGAAAGTATCGTCAGGCAGAATTGCTGTCTTCTTCAGCCTATCCCGTCGCCGGTTTCGCTCATCGGTATTATCGATGGTCATCCCGATAAAGTCTTCCATCGCCGATCCCGGATGCAGACGGTCACTGACCAGCTTTTGGACTTCCTGCTGTGTCAGCCCCCGTCGTTTCCTGCCCCGCACCGTAAACCCCGCAAGAGGCACAGCTGACCCATCATCGTCCGTCAATGCACCATGAAGTGAAATATAGGCACCCGTCCGGGGGCTTTTCAGGCCAAACCGCCGGGACAATGCCGGTCGGGCAATCCAGCCCAGTCTGTAATTGACGCCCAGCGCTTCGGTTTCGTTCATGCGTTCCAATTGCTCATCGGTCAGCCACAGCACAGCACTGCGCAGTGACAGCCCCGCAGCCTCTGTCAGCGTTGCCGGTACGGAACCATAGGCAGAAAAATGAGCGGAATATACGGTATCGACATCCCGTAAGGTAACCATCGAAACGGGTACAATATCCTGCGGTTCAAACTTCCGGCGAAGCTGATCAGGCGCACGGTTCGAGCCTGCCGCGACGACCGCATGCCGGGCCTGTGACCCGATATCCTGAAAGACTTTCTGAAACAGGGGGTCACCCGGCGTGAAAACCCGGTGGTCACTGAATATCCAGGGCGGTTTCGGAGCCGGGTAAGGGTAATCGAGGGCGCGTTTCAGGCGATCAGAGATCACTCCGCCGCCTTTGGCAGATATTGTTCGATGTCAACTTCATCAATCTGCTCAGGCAACAGGTACTGTTCGGCGTATTTCTTGTAGGCACCAGACTTCAGGAAAAGTTCGAACAGATCGGGATCGATATGCTGGTCCTTGTTCATGAAGCCCATGATCTTGATGGCTTCAGACAGGGTTTTAGCTTTCTTGTAGGGTCTGTCTGCCGCCGTCAGGGCTTCAAAGATATCAGCAATCGCCATCATCCGCGCAGGAAGTGACATCTGCGCCCGTTTCAGTTTCCGCGGATAACCGGACCCGATCATCGTTTCATGATGTCCACCGGCATATTCCGGAACCTTTGCCAGGGTTTTCGGGAACGGCAGCTGTTCCAGCATGATGATCGTCTGAACAATATGGTCGTTGATCTTGAAACGCTCTTCGGGCGTCAGGGTCCCCCGTCCGATCGACAGGTTGTAGACCTCACCGAAATTGTACATATGCTCCGGCACATCCAGCCGGAAACCGAACTTCATATATTCCGTACTGTTGTCGCCTTCCCGGTAGACAATATGCTCTTCCTTGTCGACAAGCAGATTTTCCTCGACCGGCAGATCCTGAGCCGGCGTCCGGGCTTTCCGCTTTTCTTCCTCATGACTGAGACCAAGCCGGTCATCCAATGTACGCGTCCACTTCATTGACGCGATTTCCTTCACCCGGTCGACTTTCTCCGGCGCCATGAATTCGCCGCCGACATTGGCCTCCGCAATGAAGGCAAAATCGTCATCCAGTTTTGCCCAGCGTTCTTCAAGTTCGGCCTGCAGTTCAGCTTCAGGACGTACACCTTCAGCGACCTGCTTGTAATACTCAATGACCGCATCCCGTTTGAGCACTTCAAACCGCATCCGCACTTCATGGATACGGTTATAAATGGTCTCAAGCTTGGTGGATTTATCGACAACATATTCAGGTGTCGTGACCTTGCCACAATCGTGCAGCCAGGCCCCGATATGCAGTTCGTAACGTTCATCCTCGTCCATCGAGAAATCCGCGAACCGGGAATCATCAGACTCCGCCGCCGCTTCCGCCAGCATCATCGTCAGTTCCGGCACCCGCTGACAATGACCACCCGTATAGGGTGACTTGGCGTCAATCGCGCTGGCTATCAGCTCGATGAAGGCATCCAGCAGATCCCGCTGGGCCTGCAGCAGCATCTGGTTATCCAGCGCAATCGCCGCCTGCGAAGCCAGGGCTTCGATAATCGGCTGAACTTCCTGACTGAATGGCAGAATTTCCTGACTTTCAGGATCCTGCGCATTCAGCAGCTGAATGACACCAATAACTTCTGCCGCATTGTTCTTCAGCGGAACAGTCAGAAAGGATTTCGACCTGTATCCGGTCCCTTTGTCGAATTTCTTGGTGCCGGAGAAGTCAAAATTTTCCGCCTCATAGGCATCCGGAATATTGCTGGTCTCACCGGTCAGCGCGACATGGGTCGCGACGTTGAAATAATTCGGTTCACCATTGATTTCGTCATACAGGCGCAGCGGCGGGAACGGAATGTCCTTACCTGTCGTGCCGCCCATGGCAATGTTCAGGGAATCCGTCCGCATGATGGCGAATTTCAGCTGGTCGCCATCACTGTTGATATTGAAGTGCAGTCCCGAACCATCGCGTTTGCGCTCTGTCTTGCCCCGAAGATACAGCGTTCCACCATCCGCATTCGTGATCGACTTCGCTTCAAGCAGAATGCGTTCCATAAGGCGGTCACGATTACGCTCAGCCGACAGGGCCATGCCGATATCGTTAAGCCTGCGGTTCAGGATCTGATTATCGAGTGCAATACCGGCCTGATTCGAGAAAATGCCGATCGCCTGACAGATATCTTCGGAGAAAACACCACCCTCGCCCGGATCGGTCAGAACCAGAACACCGACAACCACATCATTATTATTGCGAAGCGGTATGGCAAAAATCGCTTTGGGTTTCCATCCGGGAATGCCTGCCAGACAATCAACCGAAGCAATTTCGAGCCCTTCTGAATCCGCACGATCCGCAACAAGTACCGGCTCTTCCTTCATCGCAGCCAGCGCAACGATATCTGAAAAGATCGGATCGCCGGTTTCATGATCGAAAAGTTCCAGTTCCGGAATACTGGGGTCAGCCGCCGGAGAATCGGCGCCACCATATGTAATCGTGGAGCTGTTCAGCCGACCAGCTGTTGGAACAAGCGATTTCTTGTCATTGGAACGAAGATAGAGGAATGCGCCGTCTGATTTTGCAAATATCTGGGACTGATCGACAATCAGCGAGATCAGCCGGTCAAGATGGCGTTCCGCAGAGAGGGCTATTCCCTGCTCAATCAGCCACTTGCAATGCCCCTCCGGAACCGTAACTCCTGCCAACCTTATCGCTCCGTTTCCGGCAGAATTATCTTCTGCACGGTTATCATTCCCACCTGTCGGGAAGACTCTGACCGCCGCTATCATCATTTGCAAGAGTGGCGTGCAGATTGTTTTCGCATTGCAGACAGATTAGCTTCCGCAACAGAGTATCCCGTATCGTTCGGCGGGATCATCATCACCGGAATTCACTCGAAAGCAGTGCCGATGCCGTTCAAGTCCCTGCGCGATTTCATCCAGATACTCGAAGAACGCGGCGAACTGGTCCGCGTCAAGACAGAAGTAAACCGCGAGCTTGAGCTGACAGAGATCCAGACCCGCCTGCTGGCTGAACAGGGACCGGCCGTCCTTTTCGAAAATGTAACAGGCAGCGACATGCCGGTTCTGGTCAACCTGTTCGGTACGGTAGAGCGCGTCGCCCTGGGCATGGATCGCACCCCCGGCGAATTACGGTCAGTCGGCGAAACCCTGGCCTTTCTGAAACAGCCGGAACCGCCGGGCGGGTTTGGCGATCTGCTCGACAAGCTGCCGCTACTAAAATCCGTCCTCGCCATGAAACCGAAGACAGTCAGCCGGGCACCCTGTCAGGAAGTCGTTCTGACCGGCGACGATATCGATCTTGCCCGCCTTCCCGTGCAGGGCTGCTGGCCGGGTGAACCGGCGCCGCTGATTACATGGCCGCTGGTCGTGACGAAAGGGCCCGGCGGCGACAAACGGGATGCCTACAATCTGGGTATTTACCGGATGCAGGTGACCGGGCGGAACACGACGCTGATGCGCTGGCTGAAACATCGTGGCGGTGCGCAGCATTATGGCCGCTGGAAGAACCAGCATCGTGAGCCATTGCCGGCAGCGGCCGTGATTGGGGCTGACCCCGGCACCATTCTGGCTGCCGTCACACCAGTCCCGGACACCCTGTCGGAATATCAGTTCGCCGGCCTGTTGCGTGGCAGGAAAGTCGAACTGGTGGACTGCAAAACCGTCCCGCTGAAAGTCCCGGCGGAGGCCGAGATCGTTATCGAAGGCCATGTCTCACTGGATGAATATGACGATGAAGGCCCCTATGGCGACCACACCGGCTATTACAATTCCGTAGAGCCGTTTCCTGTCTTTCATGTCTCTGCCATCACCATGCGGAAGAAACCGATCTATCTTTCAACCTTCACCGGTCGCCCGCCGGATGAACCCAGTGTGCTGGGCGAAGCGCTGAACGAGGTCTTTATTCCACTGTTGCAGCAGCAATATCCGGAGATCACCGATTTCTGGCTGCCGCCGGAGGGATGTTCCTACCGGATTGCGGTCATCTCCATGCGCAAGGCCTATGCCGGGCATGCGAAACGGGTGATGATGGGCGCCTGGTCATTCCTGCGCCAGTTCATGTACACGAAATTCATTATCGTCGTGGATGATGATATCGACGCCCGGGACTGGAAAGATGTGATGTGGGCGATCTCAACCCGCATGGACCCGGTACGCGATATCGTGACGGTGGAACAGACGCCGATTGATTATCTGGACTTCGCCTCACCGGAAAGCGGCACCGGCGGCAAGCTTGGTCTCGACGCGACCAACAAGCTGCCCGGAGAAACTCATCGTGAATGGGGTGAAAAAATCCGCATGCGTGACGATATAGTCGAACTCGTTACTGAAAAATGGGACAGTTATGGTCTGCCAGGCAGCGGTAAGCCGATCTGGAAATAGAGCCTGTACTGGACAGATCGGACCAGTCCGATACAAACCAAGCCAACTTAAGCGGAAGAGGCCAGATTATGGGTGATGCCAAGCGCAATCCGACGGATTTGCTTCAGCAACTGATGGACCGGGCCCGCAAGGCCGGAGCCGACGCCGCCGACGCGGTTTATGTCGAAGGTACCTCGGTATCTGTCAGTTACCGGATGAGCGAACTTGAATCGCTGGAACGCTCGGAAGGCGCTGACCTGGGCCTGAGGGTCCTGATCGGTCAGCGACAGGCCTGCGTTTCCTCCTCGGATGTCACCGAGGAAGCCCTGCAGGAACTCGCTGAACGCGCTGTCTCGATGGCCCGTGAAGCGCCGGAAGACAAATATGCCGGTCTCGCCACCCCGGAACAGCTTGCTACCAACGTTCCCGACATCGACAGCTATGATCCTGTCGAGCCTGATCTGGAACAGATGAAAGCCAATGCCCTTGCCTGCGAGGCAGCAGCCCGTTCAGTCGAAGGAATATCCAACTCGGAAGGAGCCGATTCAGGCTGGGGCCGCAGCCGGGTTGCGGTCGCCGCGACCAACGGCTTTGCACGCACCTATCAGGGCACCTATCACAGTCTCTCCGTTTCTGTTCTGGCCGGTGAAGGCACGAAAATGGAACGGGATTACGATTATCGGACCGCCGTTTACGGCGCTGACATTCCGTCACCTGAATCGATTGGCCTGAAAGCGGCTGAGAAGACATTGCGCCGGCTCAATCCGCGTCGCGTACCAACACAGAAAGTACCCGTCGTCTTTGATCCGCGTGTCGGCGGCAGCCTGATCGGACATATGACCGGCGCCATCAATGGCAGCTCCATTGCCCGGGGCACCAGTTTTCTGAAAGACCGGATGGGCGACAAAGTCTTTGCCGATGGCGTCACCATCGTCGAAGACCCGCACCGGCCACGCGGCTTGCGCTCCAAACCCTTCGATGCCGAAGGCATTGCCAACAAACGCCGCAACCTGATCGACAATGGTGTCCTGACGACATGGCTGCTGGACCTTGGCACCGCCCGTCAGCTCGGGCTGGAGACAACGGGCCATGCCTCACGCGGCACCTCGTCACCGCCGTCACCTTCAGCAACCAATCTGCATATCGAGCCCGGCACGCTGTCGGCAGAAGACCTGATCAAAGAGGTTGGCACCGGGTTTTACATCACCGAACTGATCGGTTTCGGGGTCAACGGTGTCACCGGCGATTACAGCCGTGGCGCCTCCGGATTCTGGATCGAAAATGGTGAAATCGCTTATCCGGTCTCCGAGCTGACCATCGCCGGAAACCTGAAGGACATGTTCCTGAACCTGACCCCGGCAAGTGATCTGGAGTTCCGCTATTCAACCAACGCCCCGACCCTGCGGGTCGATGGCATGACCGTCGCCGGCGGCTAAGGCGCACATGACACAGCGGCTGATACTTTCCATTGCTGACGGGATGGTTTGACCAGAATGGCATTGCCCGACTTGATCATCGATACAGAACATGCAGATACCGGCAAACTGCTGCGCAGGCTGGTAAAAAGTTATGTCCGGCCATTCATTGGCAAAATATCGCTGGCTATCTTTTTCATGCTGATCTTCGCCGGGGCAACCGGCGGCGTTGCCCTGCTGATGGAAAATGTTGTCGACGAGGTATTTGCCGCCGGGCGTGCTGATGCCCTCTGGTGGGTTGCTGGTGCTGTCGTAACCGTCTTCGTGGTTAAAGGCGGCGCGAATTACATGCAGGCGCGGATCATGGCCTTTGTTGGCCTGAAAATTATCGCCAATATCCAGAACCAGCTTTACCGCCATGTCATCGGTCTGGATCTCGCGTTCTTTCACGGCAGCGGCGCCGGTCGTCTGATCACACGTTTTACCAATGATGTGACCCTGATCCGGACCGTTGTTTCCAACGGGCTGACCGCGCTCGGCAAAGACCTCATGTCTGCCGTCTTCCTGATTGGCGTCATGTTTTATCAGGACTGGAAGCTGGCAATCATTGCAACGGTCGTCCTGCCGGTCGCCATCCAGCCGCTTGCGAGACTGGGGAAACGGATGCGCCGGGTGACGGCCAACACCCAGGCTGAATTCGGAGAATTCTCGAACATTCTCAATCAGACATTTCAGGGTGCAAGGCATGTGAAGGCCTATGCCATGGAGCAATATGAGGCCGAGCGGGTCGACAGTGTCGTCAACCGCATCTTCATGATGACCTTCAAATCGACCCGTATCCGGGCTGCCGTTTCCCCCCTGATGGAAACGCTGGGCGGAATCGCTGTTGCAATCATCGTTGTCTATGGCGGCAACATGGTGATTGCCGGAGAAACCACCCCCGGCAAGTTCTTCTCCTTTGTGACCGCCCTGCTGCTGGCTTATGAGCCATTGAAGCGTCTGGCCAACATCAAGATGAATTTCGAGGAAGGTCTCGCGGCCGCAGAGCGGGTGTTCCGGGTTCTCGACTATCAGCCGACGATTAAGGACCGTGATCCGGCCGTTGACCTGAAAATCTCAGGCGGGACAGTAAGGTTTACCGACGTCACCTTTGCCTATGGTGAAGATATCACCGCCCTGAAAGGGCTCTCCCTGACAGTTCCCGCAGGCAAGACGGCCGCACTGGTCGGAATGTCCGGTGCAGGAAAGTCGACGATTCTCAACCTGATCCCCCGCTTTTACGACATTCAGAGCGGCGATATCACTATCGACCAGCAGGATGTCCGCCATGTAACCCTGCAATCCCTGCGTCAGGCCATTGGCCTGGTCAGTCAGGAAATCACCCTGTTTGACGACACCATCCGGGCCAACATCGCCTATGGCAAACTGGACGCGACCGACGAGGAAATCCGGGAGGCCGCCCGCAAGGCCGCAGCACTGGATTTCATTCTGGAACAGGATCAGGGCTTCGAAACACAGGTTGGCGAGAACGGGATCAAGCTGTCCGGTGGCCAACGCCAGCGCATCGCCATTGCCCGCGCAATGCTGAAAAACGCCCCCATTCTGCTGCTGGATGAAGCAACCAGCGCCCTGGATACCGAGTCTGAACGGCATGTTCAGCAGGCGCTTGAAACGCTGATGCAGGACCGCACGACACTTGTCATTGCCCACCGTCTGTCGACAGTTATCGACGCTGACATCATCTTCGTGATCGATCAGGGGCGCGTTGCCGAAAGCGGCAGCCACGACGAGTTGATGGCACAGGACGGTATCTATGCCCGCCTCTATGCGATGCAGTTCTCTGAGCAGTCGGCAGACACCCCTTTGCCGGTCGGCAGCCCGTGACAGGCTGTGCCTGACCATGTCGGTTCTCAAAAAACTGACATCCTCAACAAGCTTCCAGCGCTTTGCGACCTGGCTTGTCGCCCGCTATGTCCGTTTCATTTACCGGACCGGGCGCTGGTCAATCGAAGGCCGAGAACATCCGGAGAAGCTGCTGGCAGATAACCAGCCCTTCATCATTGCCTACTGGCATGGCCGCCTGCTGATGCTGACCTGTGCCTGGACCTACGCACCGACCCTGAACCTGCTTATATCCGAACATCGCGACGGCCAGCTGATTTCCCGGACTGTCGGTCATCTGGGACTGGCGACCATATCCGGTTCGACCAACCGCGGCGGGGACAAGGCACTGCGGGCCATGATCCGCGCCCTGCGGAAGGGCGATATGGTCGGCATTACACCGGATGGCCCACGGGGTCCCAGAATGCGCGCCAGTATCGGTGTTGCCGCACTGGCACGGCTGGCCAAAGCCCCCGTCATCCCGATTACCTGCACGGCAAACCGGCGCAAGATATTCCGCTCATGGGACCGCTTTATGCTGCCCTGGCCATTCTGTCGCGGGCGGATAATCTGGGGCACCCCGATCTGGCCGGGCGAGCACATGGATGCTGAAGCGACTGATCAGTTCCGCCAGACAATCGAGGATACCCTCAACAAAATGACGACAGAGGCTGATCAATCTTTCAATCTTGCTATAATTGAGCCACAAGCCGTTTCCTGAAGCACGGGATTCCATGTCCAGATGATCTATGGCCTCTACAAAGCTGCGACCATTGCCGGGCTACCGTTGATAAACGGTCTGCTCGCAAAGCGTCTGCGTAGCGGCAAGGAAGACCGGCTGCGGATCAATGAGCGGCGGGGTCGCACCACACATGCCAGACCTGACGGCAGACTGGTCTGGGCACATGCCGCCAGTGTCGGAGAGTCCCTGTCACTGTTGCCGCTGATCGGCCGGATGACAGAACGCTGGCCGGATATCAGGTTTCTGGTGACCACGGGCACTGTTACCTCAGCCGCCCTGATGGCTGAGCGGCTTCCCGCATCAGCCTTTCATCAGTTCATCCCGCTTGACCGTCCGGCCTGGGTTTCACGCTTCCTCGATCACTGGAAACCTGATCTGGCGATCTGGGCAGAATCTGAACTCTGGCCGAACATGCTGATGGAAATGCGTAAACGCGGCATTCCCAGCATTCTGGTCAATGGCCGGCTGTCCGAACGCTCGGCGAAACGCTGGCATCTGGCCCCCTCATTATCAAAAGCACTGCTGGGCGGATTTGATATCTGCCTCGCACAAAGTCTTGAGGAACGGCAGCGTTTCGCGTCACTGGGTGCCCGAAACGCCAAGGCGCTCGGTAATCTGAAATTTGCAGCCCCCCCCTTGCCGGTGCGCGAATTTGACCTGGCCCTGCTCCGGAAGTCCATCGGTGACCGGCCGGTCTGGCTGGCAGCGAGCACGCATCCGACAGAAGAAGCCGTTATCGCCGCCGTTCACCGCAAACTGAAAGACAAACATCCGGACCTGCTGACGATCATCGTCCCCCGGCACAACACCCGCGGGCCGGAAGTGGCTGACGAACTTGCCACGATGGAACTTTCCGTGAGCCGCCGGGCCGCCGGTGAGACCCTGCTTCCCGCAACCGATATCTATGTGGCAGATACAATGGGGGAACTGGGATTGTTCTATCGCATTGCCCCTGTCGTCTTTGTTGGGGGGTCACTGATCCGGCACGGGGGACAAAATCCACTGGAACCGGCACGGTTCGGCTGTGCCATTCTGCATGGTCCCAACATGTTCAACTTTTCTGAAATCATGGGCGACTTCACCAGCTACGACGCCAGTATTGAAGTGACAGACGCTGATGGTCTTGCCCAGGCTGTTGATCAGTTGCTCAGCCAGCCGGAAACCCGTAACCGGGTTGGCGAAAATGCCCGGCAGCGGTCTCTGGCACAGGCCGATGTGCTGGATAACGTGACCAACGAAGTCGCCCGTTTTCTGGATCATCCGGCCGACCATAGCGACGACCGTGCAAGCGCCTGATTTCTGGCGCACCCAACCGGGGTTTTGTGCTTACCTGCTCTCGCCCCTTGGCCTGATCTACAGCCGAATCTCGGATTCCAGATCAGCCCGGCAGCCCGCTTATAAAAGCAATCTTCCGGTCATCTGCATTGGCAATGTCGTCATGGGTGGCGCCGGAAAGACGCCGGTCGTCCAGTCGCTGGCACACAGCCTGAAATCCCGGAACCTTCATATTCTGACCCGCGGCTATGGCGGTCAGGAAGCAGGTCCCCTGCTGGTTGATCCCGACCGACATACGGCCCATGACGTTGGTGATGAAGCACTGCTGCATGCCCGCACCGCACCGACATGGATCGCCCGCGACCGGGTTGCAGGATGCAAGGCCGCCGAAGCGGGCGGGGCCGGGGTAATCCTGATGGATGACGGTTTCCAGAATTCATCCCTGCACAAGACACTCAGCCTTCTGGTGGTTGATTCGGATTACGGCTTTGGCAACGGCTTGCCTTTCCCGGCCGGTCCGTTGCGGGGAACGGTCACGCGCTCACTCAGTCGCGCTGATGCCATCATTCTGATTGGCAATGCCCCGATGGAATTACACGGATATACAGGGCCGGTTTTCAGGGCCCGCATTGCCCCCACTGACACAACGGCTTTCCGTGGCGCCAGCGTTGTTGCTTTCTCCGGCATCGGCCGACCGGAGAAGTTCTTCCGGACACTGACAGAATCCGGTGCCAGTATCCGTGCCCGTCGCGCCTTTGCCGATCATCATCCCTTCACGCGGGCAGAAATTCAGGAACTTGTTGCTCAGGCCGACACCGAAAAGGCCCGGCTGGTGACAACCGAAAAAGATATCGTCAGGGTTCCTTCAGACCTGCAGTCAATGGTGCAGGTGTTGACTGTCCGCCTTCAGTGGGAGAATAACGGCGATCTCCTCGACATGATTGAACAGGCCAATGTCTAACCAAGCCGGTATCGGCGCCTTTCTGAAGACCCGTATCCTGCACCCGGTTCAGGCTGGCCTCATCATGTTCGTGCTGTGGACATTCCGTTTGCTGCCTATCGACATGGCATCAGCCATTGGCGGATGGTTCGCACGCCGGATCGGCCCGATGCTGAAGGTCCACCGGATTGCACTCAACAATCTGCGCCGTGCCTTTCCGGAAAAAACGGAAGACGAGATTGCGAAGATTGCGACAGGCATGTGGGATAACCTTGGCCGGACGGCTGGTGAATACCCGCATCTGCACCGTTTCGACCTTTATGCAGATACGGAGCGATTTACCGTCAGAGGCAGCGAGAATGTCCGCCTTCTGCGTGACGATAATGTCAGCGGGATTTTCTTTTCAGGCCATATCGGTAACTGGGAAATCGTCTCCCTTCCGGCGACACAGAACGACCTGCCGCTAACAAGGATTTATCGTGAGCCCAATAACAAGGCCATGCGCTGGCTTTTCCACTCCGGTCGTCAGGCTGTTACCGGCGAGCTTGTCCCCAAAGGATCCGACGGCGCGAAGGCTGCCATGAAGGCGCTGCGCGATGGCCGGCATCTTGGCATGCTGGTTGACCAGAAAATGAATGACGGTATCGAGGCACGGTTATTTGGTCAGCCCGCAATGACCGCTCCGGCGCTGGCGCTGTTTGCCCTGAAATTCAAATGCCCGGTCGTCCCAGCCCGGGTGAAGCGCCTTCAGGGGGCGCATTTTGAAATTGATATTCTGCCACCGATGACCCCGCCTGACCCCAGTGGCGACCGGCAGGCTGATATCCTGGCCTTCACCCAGCAGGTCAATGACCAGCTTGAAGCCTGGATTCGGGAAGCTCCGGAACAGTGGTTATGGGTTCACAAGCGCTGGCCCAACTGACACCTGGCCCGTTATTGCGTGGGTGGCTTCGGCATCTCACCTGCTACAAGTACCGGGTCAATACGGACATTGAACCAGTTGATACGCCAGTCCAGATGCGGGCCGGTGGCGCGCCCGGTTGAGCTGAGATCTGCAATCGGGTCGCCCTGTTTCAGGTGATCACCAACCTTCACTTTCAGATTTTTCATATGCAGAAAGGCCGAGGATACTCCATGTCCATGGTCAAGGATGACCGTGCCGCCAGTATAGTACATATCGGGATGTGCCAGAGTGACCACCCCTTCCGCCGGTGCCGTAATCAGGGTGCCTTCTGGTGCCGCAACATCCACGCCATAATGCGGTCGCCGGGGTTTGCCATTCAGAATACGCTGGCTGCCATAAACGCCGGAAATCGGTCCCAGTGCAGGCCAGACAAAGCCATTGGCAAACCATGTCTCCGGTCTGTTCCCGGAGCGGGCAGCCGCGACTTCTGCATTCTCTGCTTTGATGCGATCGATCACGTCCTTCGGCGGCGTCACCATTGTATCCGGCAATCCGTCGATTTTCTGGATATTATAGGCGCGCGGGGCAATATCGATCTGCCGTGTCTCGCGCATGCCATCGGGATAAACAGCCATCAGTTCCCATCGCTTTGGCGCATCCCGGTCAAAGCCGATGGTAAACACGCCGTCCGGGCTGACACTCACCGCCTTGCCACTCAGTTGCAGGTCCGTTCCCGGCAGCGTCCGCCCCATCAGCAGCGCACCCTGTATCATCGGGCCATTCAGCACCAGACGCTCCGCGGCGGAGGCCACAGCAGGCATCAGCACAAACAGTAATATCGCAAGGAATTTCCTCAACTGAACAGATCCTCCTGATCATCATTTCCAGCCGGCTTTTTAGGCCTTGCCGGTGCCTTCGCCACGGACTGGCTGGCAACAACTGTTAACGTCTCATCTCCGGCAAACTGTACGGTAAGACCCTGCCCGCTTTTGATTCCCTTCGGGGAGGTAACCGGCACGGAATTGTCTCCCCGTACAATCGCATATCCCCGGCGCAGAACACTCTCCATGGAGGCCGCATCCAGCCGCGATTCCAGCGCCTCTAACCGCTCACCGGGGCGAACCAGCAAACCATTTGCTGTTGCCGCCAGTCGTTCACCCAGTTCGCTGACCCGGTCCTGTTGCTGTCGCGTCCGCCGGGTGATGAGCTCTGGCGTATAGCGCTGAATGGCGTCTGCCTTACGACGTCTCTCTGTCCGCAAAATCACCTCTGCGGACTGTTTGAGCGCCTTGGCCAGACCAGAAAGGCCGTCCCTGCGCCGGGCAATCTGTTCATCCGGTGTTGCCACATGCACACCGGCAACCTTTGCCTTTCGATCCGCCAGATATCCCCGGATCGCCTGAGCATATCGTTCACTACGATCATCAAACCGCTGGCGTGCCACATCAAGTAGCTGATCCGCGCGTGGTAGTCCCCGTGCAAGGCCGGTAATCCTCTCCCGGCGGTCTGCGAGCCCCCGGAAGACTGACTGTTGCATACGCAAGCCGCCCTCCCCGACATGGGCCAGCAGGTCCACCCTCACCGGCACCGCCTTCTCAGCAGCCCCTGTCGGTGTCGGTGCCCGCAGGTCAGAAGCATAATCAATCAGCGTTGTGTCGGTTTCATGGCCGACAGCGGAAATAAGCGGTATCTCGCTGGCTGCGGCCGCGCGGACGACGATCTCCTCGTTGAACGCCCACAAATCCTCCAGACTGCCGCCACCACGCGCGACAATCAGCAGGTCAGGGCGGGGCACAGGCCCACCCGGTGCAATGGCGTTAAATCCTTCAATAGCGGCAGCAACCTGGGCCGCCGCTGTTTCACCCTGCACCAGCACAGGCCAGACCAGCACATGACGCGGGAAACGGTCACGCAGACGGTGCAGGATATCGCGAATAACTGCACCGGTCGGCGAAGTCACAACCCCGATCACATCCGGCAGGTAAGGAATTGGTTTCTTCCGCTCTGCGGCAAACAGACCTTCCGCTGTCAGTCGCTTGCGGCGCTCTTCCAGCATCTTCAGCAGGGCGCCTTCACCCGCAAGCTCGATGCTTTCAATGATAATCTGATATTTCGACCGGCCGGCGAAGGTGCTCAGTCGCCCCGTGCAGATAACTTCCATCCCGTCTTCAGGGTCGAGGCGCAGGTTTTGAGCGCGTCCCTTGAAGCAAACCGAATCAAGGACGGCATCAGCATCTTTCAGGCCGAAATAAAGATGCCCCGAACGGGCCCGCATAAAACCGGAAATCTCGCCCCGTACCCGGACATGGCTGAACGCACCTTCTACGGTACGCTTCAGTGCCGACGAAAGCTCACTCACCGAAAACGGTTGCTGATTATGCTGGATGTCAGTCGATTCAGACATTGGCGATCCCGGTTTTTCCATAGGGCAAGGTGTCCCGGCGCTTCCGTCAGGTCAAGGGGGCTAAGATGCTGATCGGCGCTTCCATCACGGGCGTGAAATGTTAAAAGTCCGGGAAATCGAAAGGGAATGACATGAAGGTACTGGTTGTTGGCTCTGGCGGCCGTGAACATGCGCTTTGCTGGTCCATTTCGGCATCGCCCCTCTGTGACGAATTATTCTGTGCGCCGGGCAATGCGGGTATCGCCGAAACCGCCACCTGCGTGGACATCAGTGTTGATGACATCGCCGGGCTGACAGGGTTTGCCCGGGACAATGCCATCGACTTCGTGGTTGTCGGCCCGGAAGGCCCGCTGGTCGCCGGACTGGCCGACCGGTTGCGGGAAGCCGGAATCAAGGTCTTTGGACCTTCTGCGGCAGCCGCCGAACTTGAAGGATCCAAAGGTTTTTCAAAGGATATCTGCCAGAAATATGGCATTCCGACCGCCGCCTATGGCCGGTTCACGGATGCCGATTCGGCCCGCGCCTATATCCGCCAGCAGGGCGCACCCATTGTGGTCAAGGCTGATGGCCTGGCTGCCGGCAAGGGCGTCACCGTCGCCATGACCCTCGACGAAGCCCTGAGCGCCATTGACAGCATCATGGTTGACCAGTCGTTCGGCAATGCCGGCGCAGAAGTTGTCATTGAGGAATTCATGGAGGGGGAAGAAGCCAGCTTCTTCGCTCTGGTCGATGGTGACAATGCATTGCCCCTGGTTGCCGCACAGGACCACAAGCGGGTGGGCGACGGCGACATTGGCCCGAATACGGGTGGCATGGGCGCCTACAGCCCGGCCCCTGTCGTCGATGCCGCCATGACCGACCGGATCATGAAAGAAATCGTGCTGCCGACCGTTGAAGCCATGAAAGCTGAGGGATGCCCGTACAGCGGCGTTCTGTTCGTCGGACTGATGATCAACGAAGAAGGCCCCCGGGTTATTGAATACAATGTCCGGTTCGGTGATCCGGAATGTCAGGTGCTGATGATGCGGCTGATGTCTGACATCCTTCCCGCTTTGCTGGCCACCGCCGACGGTGTTCTCGATGACTTTGCGCTGCAATGGTATGAAGACACAGCCATGGTCGTTGTGATGGCCGCTGAAGGCTATCCCGGCAGCTACAGCAAAGGAACAGCAATCAGGGGGCTGAAAGACGCGACTGAAGACGATCAGGACCGGATGATTTTCCACGCGGGGACCGCAGTAGAAAATGGGCAGGTCGTTGCGGTTGGCGGACGGGTGCTCGGCGTCGCCGGAATGGGGCCAACGATTGAGGATGCCCGTTCTAAAGCCTATGCAACAGTTGACCGGATTGACTGGCCGGAAGGGTTTTGCCGGCGCGATATCGGCTGGCGGGCGCTTAAATCCTGACGGTTCTCTCGTCAGTCGCGCCGCGACCTGAAGAAATCGCGAAGCAGCTCTGACGCTTCGGCCTCCCGGATGCCGCCATAGACTTCCGGACGGTGATGGCAGGTCGGCCGGTCAAATACCCGCGCCCCATGCTCAACGCCACCGCCTTTCGGGTCATAGGCACCGAAATACAGACGACGCAGCCGGGCATGCGCAATTGCCTGCGCGCACATGGCACAGGGTTCCAGTGTCACATAGAGATCATAGCCATCAAGACGAGGCTTTCCGAGGGCAGCACAGGCGCTTCTGATCGCCACGATTTCAGCATGCGCCGTCGGGTCACTGGTTGTTTCAACCAGATTACCCCCCGCTGCCAGTAACCTGCCCGTCTGCGGATCAACGATCACAGCCCCCACCGGCACTTCATCAGACGCCGCAGCAGACCTGGCTTTCGCCAGTGCTGCATTCATCGGGGATTCAGTGTCGGGTATGGTTTTCATCGTGAATGTCAGTCTGCGATTGTCGATGGAGGGCGCAAGTCATATTGTCCGCCGATGTCAGAGAAAAAAGGCGAACGTATCGCCAAGCGGATAGCCCGGGCGGGATTAGCCTCGCGCCGCGAAGCCGAAAAATGGATCAGTGACGGTCGGGTTGTGGTGAATGGCCACAAGATCGACAGCCCCGCGCTGAATGTAACGGAAACAGATATCGTTGTCGTTGACGGTAAACCTCTTGGCGCGCCTGAACGGGTGCGCCTGTGGCGATATCACAAACCAGCCGGGCTGGTGACCACCAACAAGGATCCGGAAGGCCGCTCAACGATCTTTGAGAAGCTGCCGCGTGAATTGCCGCGTGTCATCACTGTCGGACGGCTCGACATCAATTCGGAAGGTTTGCTGTTGCTGACCAATGACGGCGATCTGGCCCGGCGGCTGGAACTGCCGTCAAACAACTGGCTGCGTCGCTACCGGGTCCGTGCTAATGGCCGCACAACACCGGAAATGCTGGCCGGACTGGTAAATGGCGTAACCGTCGAGGGTGTCCGCTATGGTCCGGTGATTGCCTCACTGGACATGGAGAAAGGTGCCAACACCTGGCTTACCGTTGCCATTCGTGAGGGCAAGAACCGTGAAGTCAGGAAACTGATGGACCATATCGGTATGACCGTGAACCGGCTGATCCGGATTTCCTATGGTCCGTTCCAGCTTGGTACGCTTGTCCGCAGCGGCGTCGAGGAAGTACCGCCCCGTGTCATGCGTGACCAGCTTGGTGCTGATACAGCACCACCTCCCAAACGGCATGGTCATAAGTGAGAATAGTCGGCGGAAAATATCGGGGGAAAGTTCTGGAAGCCCCAGCAAGTGATGCAACCCGACCAACGTCGGACCGGGCACGCGAAGGGCTTTTCAATATTCTGGAGCACGGCATTCCGGGTTTCAGATTGCCGGAAGCTCATGTCGCTGATGTCTTTGCCGGCTCCGGCGCATTGGGCATTGAGGCACTGTCCCGTGGTGCCGCCAGTCTGGTCCTGATCGAGAACGACCCGACGGCGAAACGCTGTATCCGGACCAATCTGAACAGCCTGAAAACCGAGGATCAGGACAACTGCCGGATTCTGTCAGCCAACGCCTTGTCCCTGCCACTGGCGCAGCGGAAGATGGACCTAGTGATGATGGACCCGCCCTATCACAGCGAACTGGCCACACCGGCCCTTCAGGCTCTCGCGAAGGCCGGATGGCTGCACCCCGAAACCCTGATCGTCATCGAGACCGCCAAAGGCGACCCGGACCCGGAGATTGACGGATTCGCGATAATCAAGGACCGCTCCTACGGGATCGCACGCTTTCTGTTCCTGCAACAGGCTTAGGCCGCTTTACCTTCACGCAGGCGTTTGGCCCGGCTGAAACATTCTGCCGATTCTTCCTTCTTTCCGATCGCCTCAAGCAGGCGACCGATATTTTCATAGGCTTCCGGAAAGTTCGGCCTCAATTCCAGAGCTTTCGTATAACGCGCCAGTGCCTTGTCGAACCGCTTGGTCTTCAGAAACACATTCCCGAGATTGAAGTGGGCTTCCGGTGACGAGGGCAGCAGCTCGATAGCTTTCAGCAAGGGTGCTTCGGCTTCGTCTGCCCGTCCGTCGACCAGCAACGCATTACCCAGATTGATCAGTGGATAAGGATTGTCCGGCGCCAGTTCCGCTGCTTTCGCATAATGTTTTGCAGCTTCATCAAGCCGTCCCTGACGGGCCAGAAGATTCGCCAGATCATTATGCCCCCGTGGCCAGTTGCCTTTCAGACGAACCGCCGTCGTCAGGTTTATCCGGGCGCGATCCATGTCACCTAAACTGGCCAGTATCATACCGGCCCCGTGATGGGCCTCCGCCAGTTCCGGACGCACCCGTATCGCCCTGCGATAACACCAGAGCGATTTCTGTAAGTCCTGCCGGGCTTTCCAGGCAGCAGCCAGATTCATGTAATAATCAGCCGCTGAAGGCTCCAGAACGACAGCCCGCTCTATCGCCTTGATGGCCGTATCAATATTACCCTGTCGCAGCTGCATGACACCGTAGAGATGCAATGCCGGATGATGGTCCGGCGCATGCTCAAGAATTTCCTTCAGTTCGGCATGTACCGCCGCAAACTTGCCCGCGTGAAAGTCTGCCAGAACTTCCGCAAATTTCCTGCGCGGGCGATCACCCTGTCGTCGTTCCTCGGCCATTACCTTCGTCCGAACAGTCGTTCGATATCGTTCAGCTTGAGTTCGACATAGGTCGGACGGCCATGATTGCACTGCCCGGAATGGGGTGTTGCCTCCATCTGGCGCAACAGGGCATCCATCTCTGAGGGATTGAGCCTGCGCCCGGCACGTACGGAACCATGACAGGCCATCGTTCCACAGACATCCGCCAGCTTGTCCTGCAGGGACAGTGTCTGGCCATACTCCTCAAGATCATCAGCAAGATCACGCACCAGCCCGGCAACATCGGTATTACCCAGCAGTGACGGCGTCTCCCGTACCACAATTGCCCCCGGACCAAAGGCTTCAATAATCAGCCCGAGTTCGGCCAGTTCGGCAGTACGTTCAAGCAGGCGGTCAGCGGCAGCCTCATCCAGCTCCACCACTTCCGGTATCAGCAGCGCCTGCCGTTTGATACCTTCTTCCGCCAGCGCCAGCTTCATCCGTTCATAAACCAGACGTTCATGGGCGGCATGCTGGTCGACGATGACAATGCCATCAACGGTCTGTGAGATGATGTAGGTTTCATGCAACTGCCCGCGTGCGGCGCCCAGCGGATAGGACACGCGTGCTGCTGCGTCCTCTCCGTTCACCACCGGTGCCGGCTCGTAAGCACGGGCTGCCGGTGCAAATCCGGACTGAGGCTCTGCCATTCCCCCGCCAGCCGGGGCCTGCATGGCAAAAGCCCGGTCAACAACGGCCCGACCCGGCCAGCTGGCGCCATGCCCATAACCACCACCGCCCCCCTGGAACGGTAGCTGATGTCCGCCTTCCGGCACCGCCTTGCCCAGCGCAGCCAGACCCGTTGTCGTCGATGACCGGTGTCCGGCCTCAGCCAGCGCATGCTTCAGCCCGCTGACAATCAGTCCACGAACCAGACCGGGATCACGGAACCTGACCTCAGCTTTTGTCGGATGAACATTCACATCGACCTGCTCATGCGGCAGGTCGACAAACAGCGCGACCTGCGGATGCCGGTCATGCGCCAGAAAATCCCGGTATGCCCCGCGCACCGCCCCGTGTAACAGCCGGTCATTGACCGGTCGCCCGTTGACGAACAGAAACTGCTGCCGTGCATTCCCCCGGTTGAGGGTTGGCAGTCCCGCATAACCGGACAGGCGAATGCCTTCCCGTTCCGCCTGTATTGGCAGGGCATTATCCGCAAATTCACGCCCCATGACCGCGGCCAGCCGGTCGAGACGGGTATCTTCACCGGCGCCGGTCAGCAGGTTTTCGATACGGGGTAATTTCAGGACCTGACGTTGTCCATCAGACAATGTGAAACCGACTTCCGGATGCGCCATCGCAAGGCGTTGCAGGGCATCGACCGCATAATTCTGTTCAGTCCGCGCCTGTTTGAGGAACTTCAGGCGGGCCGGTGTCCGAAAAAACAGATCACGGACTTCAATCCGTGTCCCCGCTGCAATACTGGCCGGCGCTGGCGGCGTGATCTCGCCCGCCGCAATCGCCAGCATCCAGGCTTCATTACTGCCACTTGCGCGACTGGTTATGGTCATCCGGCTGACAGAGGCAATTGAAGGCAGAGCTTCCCCCCGAAAACCAAGCGTCGATATATGCCAAAGATCCTCTTCCGGCATTTTCGAGGTTGCGTGCCGTTCGATCGCCAGCAGAAGCTCGTCATGCGACATACCACAGCCATCGTCGGTAACGCTGATCATGCCGCGGCCACCATCGGTCATGACCACATCAATCTGATGCGCACCGGCATCGACGGCGTTCTCAACCAGTTCCTTTACAGCCGAAGCCGGCCGTTCAATCACTTCACCTGCGGCAATACGATTGACGAGGTCAGGCGGAAGAAGACGAATGGTCATGCCGTCAGATATCCAGTCTAGTATGGCGCAGAACGAGTCGACTATAACACCGTCGATCCGCAACAGGCATCACCCTCGCACCATTTATGGAAAAAATCCGCGATGGATTACTG
This sequence comes from Alphaproteobacteria bacterium HT1-32, assembly GCA_009649675.1. NCBI lineage: Bacteria > Pseudomonadati > Pseudomonadota > Alphaproteobacteria > Alphaproteobacteria bacterium HT1-32. Next base: position 132,012 of record WJPL01000001.1, read on the forward strand.
ACCATGAACCGGCGGGTCGGGCTCACCGACAATAACGAAAGTCAGGCGCTCCGGGTTCAGTAATTTTTGAATCGCTGTTCTGATTTCACCCGGCTTCAGAGACGTCAGGTAATCATTGCGCCGGTCGAGATAATCAATTCCCAGATCAAGGGACTGAACCGTCACCAGCATACCTGCAATTGATGCGCTGCGATCAAAATTCAGCGGCCAGGAACCGGTCAGATACTGGATAGCTGCGGTAATTTCATCATCCGTCGGCCCCTCTTCCTGCATCTTCTGCCAGACATCACGTATCACATCGACGGTCTCTGCAACGCGGCTGTTCTGAGTACCGGCGCTGCCCGCCAGAATATTCACAACTTCACCTGTGCTCAGGTAACTGGAAGCCGAATAGGCCAGCCCGCGTTTCTCCCGAACTTCCGTATAAAGACGTGAGGAGAACCCGCCGCCACCAAGAATGTGGTTGGCTACATAGGTCGCGTAATAATCCGGGTCATCACGAGCTATGCCCGGCTGGGCAAACAGAACCCGGCTTTGCGGGATATCCAGTTTTTCAACCAGAACACCCCCGTCAAAGGCGGGATCAAGTTCCGGAATATCCCATGAAGCCGCCGCATCCGGCAATCCGCCAAATACCCTGTCCAGAATACCGGCCAGTTTTTCCGGCGATATATCGCCGACGACCCCGACAATCAGATTATCTTTGGCAAAGCGGCGCTTGGTAAAGCTGACGAGATCATCACGCGTAATCGCTTTTACCGTATCTTCAAGCCCTTGTGACGGCTTTGAGAACGGGTGGGAACCATAGATATGTTTTGCAAAAACCCTCCCGGCAATCGCATCGGGATTCTTCTCCTGCGCTTTCAGGCCACTGATGATCTGGGTGCGAATACGTTCAACCGGCTTCTCATCAAACCGTGGACTGGCAAGGGCCACCGTCAACAGGCGAAAGGCTTCGTCCTGATGCCGGGACAGAGTTTGCAGACGCCCGGAAAAGCTGCTGCGTGACGCGCTGAACCCGATGGAGACCGACAGGTCTTCGAGTTTTCCCTGAAAGGTCTGACTGTCCATATCGGCAGCCCCCTCATCCAACAGGGCAGAGACCATATTCGCCAGTCCCTCCTTGCCATCCGGATCAAGCGCCGTCCCGCCTTTGAATTCAAAACTCATGGAAATCAGAGGAACCGAGACATCGCGCACCAGCCATGCCCGGATACCACCGGGACTGACCACCGACTGAACCTCGACCGCATAAGCCAGCGACGACGTGACACAAACCGCTACAACGATCAGCGCAGATCGGAAATATAACATGATACTGCGCATCAGCTTGCTTCCTTGCCCGGTTTCAGGACTGACCGCAGGAAGCCCGGGCTCGACAGTACGAAGCGGGCGGCTTCATTGACCTGTTCCACCGTCACAGCCTCAACCTTCTCCGGCCAGGTCTCAACCATATCGACACTGCCCCCGACGCTCAGCAACTGGCCAAAAATCTGGGCAGGTCCGGTTACCGAATCACGGGCAAACACCGCACCATCTGTCAGGCGCTGCTTAGCACGAGCCAGTTCATCGCCGGTCACGCCATCCCGTAACAGCAGGTCAATCTGCGCCTTCAGTGCGTCTTCGGCTGGTCCGGCATCAATGCCTTCTTTCGGCGAGATGTATAAAGAAAAGCTACCCAGATCCATCCCGTCGCCGTCATACCAGGCGCCTGCGCTGGTCGCGATTCCCTGATCGACAACCAGTGCCTTATGCAACCGGCTTGTCGCACCACCACTCAAAATCTCCGCCAGCAACTCAAGCGGCTGGGCATGTCGGGTCTCGCCGGCAAATGATCCGGGGGCCAGATAGCGACGACTGATCGAAGTACGGGTGACACGGGGGTCAGCCAGCGAAACCGTCATTTCGGCAATATGAGCAGGTTCCGCCGGACGTTTACGCACCATCGGGGCCTGCCCCGGTATGACGCCGTAGTATTTCCGGGCAAGTTTCAGCACTTCTTCGCTATCGACATCACCGGCAACGACCAGAATGGCATTCTGCGGGCCATACCATTTGCGATAGAACGCAATCGCGTCTTCCGTTGTCAGGGCGGCTATTTCATGTTCCCAGCCAATGATCGGCACACCATAGGGATGATTGAGCCAAAAGGCGGCATCCGCCTGTTCCCGCAGTTTTGCACCCGGTGAATTATCAACACGGGAGCGCCGCTCTTCCAGAACGACCTGCCGTTCCGGCGCGACCAGTTCATCGGTCAGCACCAGCCCCGTCATCCGGTCGGCCTCATACTCCATCATCAGGCCCAGCCGGTCGGGTGAAATTGTCTGATAATAACCGGTATAGTCCTGACTGGTGAAGGCGTTCTCCCTGCCGCCATTCTGGGCGACAACCCGGGAAAATTCACCGGGGCCAACTTTGCTGGTTCCCTTGAACATCAGATGCTCAAGAAAATGCGCCAGACCGGATTTCCCCGGCGGGTCATCCGTCGCACCAACCTTATACCAGACCATATGTGTGACGATCGGTGCCCGGTGATTTTCAATCACGACAACCTGCAACCCATTCTCCAGTGTTGCTGTTTTCGGATTGAAAATCCCGCCGGAGGCAGAGCTCGCGGAGAGGACAAACCAGAAGAATGTCAGGCAGGCAACAGGCAGGCGCATTGTTTCGTTCCCGGGAAGTCGGTTTCGATCACGCCGCAGGAGCGCGGGCAGTCTCCCTGATATGGGATGCTACCGCGTCCGGGCAAGCCAACGCCGCACAGAACGTGATTAATTGAAAATTCCTTCAAGCAGCGCCTTCTTGCGCCGTTGAATTGTCGGCGTTTCGCCATCAACCGATGTTTTACCGAGCGCATCATTTTCTCGCAGACGTTCGGCCTCTGCCTTGGCATCAACCAGCGTGTTGTTTGATTCCGGATCACGCCAGAACATCAGCTTATCGGAAAATTTGTCGTCAGTGACGATCAGCGCCGCAGATTCGCGGTTGATCGTTGCCCGGATTGTTGGATCTGTCTCCAGCGCATTGGCTTCCGAAAGAAGCGCCGCCTCGCCCTGACTGAGCCCACGCTTTGCAGCTTCCTGATCAAGGGCAATACGCTCCGGCTCACGCCGGAAGACCACCCGTTCGGCTTCTTCCCGTGCCGTCGTCTGGTTTGGCCGCGGCGCACCGGGTTCGGGCGGACGCAGGCTGTAATCAGGCGGCAGGCTAAGCGGGGCACGTGTCGGCACGGCAAATTCGTCCGGCGCACGTTTGTTCAGACCAAACGTCGATTTCAGGTCACTGCTACAGGCAGAAACAAAACCGGCGCCGATGAAAACAGATATCAGAGCTAACCATCGTCTCATAGGTGTTCCGTCATCTTAAGGTCCGAGGAATTCAAGACCCTAATTTAGGCGATTCCCGCTTCTGGAACAAGGAGTCGAACAACATTAACAAAGCGCCGATCGTAATCGCACTGTCAGCAACGTTGAAAGCAGGCCAGTGATAGCTAAATGCGTGGAAATCAAGAAAGTCGTAAACCGCACCAAACCGGATGCGATCTATCACATTTCCGACTGCGCCCCCAATCAGCAGTGCCAGGGCAACAGCCAGCAGACCGGTTGCTCCCCGCAGAAGCCAGACAAACAGGCCAATGGCGATCAGGATCGCCAGGCCGGTCAGTACCCACGGACCAAGTGCGGCCCCCATGCCGAAGCTGACCCCCGGGTTCCAGACTTCGACAATATTGAAAAAGGGCGTGACCTCGATGAACCGGCGTCCCGCACCAAGCAATGTCGGAATATACATTTTCGACAGCTGATCAGCGATCAGGACAACACCGATGATGACCAGCGCCCTTTTCATTGGTCAGGCTCCGGCTTCAAGAGCGGTAACAGCCTCGTCACAACGCCCGCAGACCGCTTCATGCGTATGGGTGCCAACATCCGGCAGAACCCGGTAACAGCGGGCACATTTCTCCCCTTCTGACAATCCGGCCACAACGCCAACATCAGGCTGCTCGGTCAGGCAATAAGCCCCTTCCGGCACGGCATCCGTAGAGAAAGTCACGCCGGACGTGATGAAAATTTCCGGGGCATCCAGTCCGTCGAAAAGGCTGGCAACATCCCCCGGCACATACACAACCGGGCTGGCCTGAAGACTGGAACCGATACGCTTTTCTGCCCGCTCCAGTTCCAGCGCGCCGGTGACAACCCGGCGAACGGCTCGAATTTTCCGCCACTTCTCAGCCAAAGCCTCATCACGCCAGCTATCCGGAATTTCCGGGAACTGACGCATGTGAATGCTGCCCTTCTCGTTCGGATAACGGGTCATCCAGGCTTCTTCCGCCGTAAAGCACATGAACGGCGCCAGCCAGGCCGTCAGGCATTCAAACAGTTCGTGCAGCACGGTCACTACCGCACGACGCTTGAGGCCATCTCTGGCATCGCAGTAAAGAACGTCCTTGCGGATATCGAAATAGAAAGCCGACAGATCAATCGAACAGAAATTGTGCAGTTCGACGAACAGATTATGAAATTCGTACTCATTGCACGATTTCCGGACGAGGCTGTCGATCTCCCCGATACGGTTCAGCGCCCAGCGTTCGAGCTCCGGCATATCCTCGACCGCAACCCTCTGGCTCTCATCAAAGCCATCGAGGTTGCCCAGCAGGAAACGCAGCGTATTGCGTAACCGCCGATAGATATCGACCTGTGCCTTGATGATTTCCGGACCGATACGCAAATCTTCGGAATAGTCGGAACCGACGACCCAAAGGCGCAGAATATCCGCACCATACTGGTCGACCACTTCCTGCGGCGAGACAACGTTCCCCAGTGATTTCGACATCTTCTGGCCATCGGCAGCCATCACAAAACCATGGGTCAGCACGGCTTCGTAAGGTGCCCGCCCCCGGGTGCCACAGGATTCCAGAAGCGAGGAATGGAACCAGCCGCGATGCTGGTCCGATCCTTCCAGATACAGGGAAGCCGGCGATTGCAGGTCCGGACGCTGTTCCAGAACGAAGCTGTGCGTCGAGCCGGAATCAAACCAGACATCAAGAATGTCGGTGACTTTTTCATAGTCATCAATGCTGTAATCATTCCCGAGGAACCGGGCATCTTCGCTGTCGAACCATGCATCTGCGCCTTCGGCTGCAACAGCCTCCGCAATCCGGTCCTGTACGGCCTGGTCCCGCAATGGCTCACCTGTTTCCTTGCTGACATAAACGGTGATCGGCACACCCCAGGCGCGCTGTCGCGACACACACCAGTCCGGCCGTTGCTCGATCATGCTGCGAAGCCGTTTCTGGCCGGCCTGTGGCACAAACCGTGTTTGGTCGATTGCCGAAAGAGCCGTATCACGAAGACCATTGGTCTCCATCGAAATAAACCACTGCGACGCATTCCGGAAGATCAGCGGTGCCTTGGAGCGCCAGCTATGAGGATAACGGTGAACCAGCTTACCCTTCGCCAGCAAACCACCAGCTTCCTGCAACACAGCCGCAACCTCGTCATTGACCTTGTAGACATGCTTTCCCGCAAACAACGGGATGTGATCATAGAAGGTACCGTCTTCGGCGACCGTCTGCGGCGGCTCGATGCCATTGCGGCGGCCCAGCTCCCAGTCATCTGCGCCATGTCCCGGGGCGATATGGACAATCCCTGTCCCCTCCTCATCCGTCGCGAAGTCTGCCGCCAGAGCTGGCACGTCGAAATCAAACCCCTGCCCGCGCAGCGGATGACGGCAGATGGTTCCAGCAAGCGCATCCCCCGTGAATTCCGCAACCACCGTGTGCGCAGTCACCTTGCCGGCAGCACAGACATTCGAAATCAGGTTCTTCGCGCAGATCAGCTTCTCACCAACCAGCGCCAGACCACCTTCATCAACAGCATCAATTCTGATGACCACATAATCCAGCTCCGCGCCATAGGCGACGGCCCGGTTGCCCGGCATGGTCCAGGGTGTTGTCGTCCAGATCAGGACTGAAGCCCCTTCAATCTCGGGGATGGATGCCGTCTCAACCGGGAAGCGGACATGGATCGTCGTCGAGGTATGATCATGATATTCCACCTCGGCCTCGGCCAGCGCCGTCTTCTCAACCGGTGACCACATCACCGCCTTCGACCCCTTGTACAGGCTGCCGTTCATCAGGAACTTGCTGAGTTCCCGGACAATCTGCGCTTCCGCCGGAAAAGCCATGGTCGTGTAGGGATCCGCCCAGTTGCCGAGCACGCCCAGACGGATGAATTCCTCGCGCTGGATACCAATCCAGTGATCGGCAAACTGCCGGCATTCCTGCCGGAATTCACTGATCGGAACCTCGTCCTTATCCTTACCGGCGCTACGGTATTTTTCCTCGATTTTCCATTCAATCGGCAGACCGTGGCAATCCCATCCCGGAACGTAATTGGCATCCTTACCCTGCATCTGCTGGGAACGGTTGATGACATCCTTAAGGATCTTGTTGAGCGCATGACCAATATGCAGATGCCCGTTCGCATAGGGAGGACCATCATGCAAAATGAATTTCTCACGGCCGACCGACTGTTTCCGCAACTTGTCAAACAGCGACATGTCGTTCCAGCGCTGCAACAGCCGGGGCTCAAGTTGCGGCAACTGTCCCTTCATCGGGAAATCAGTTTTCGGGAGCGAAACCGTGGATTTGTAATCAGCCGTCATAATCTTGCACTCGCCTCTTCTTGCAGAGCATGGCGCGCCGTTTCGGCGTCACGCACAATCTGGATTTTGAGTTCTTCGAAATTCGCAAACTTCTGTTCCGGACGGATAAAGCGTTGCAGGTGGATATTCAAATTCTTGCCGTAGATATCACCGGCAAAATCAAACAAATGCACTTCGAGACGCTCATCCAGCCCATTCACGGTCGGGCGTTTACCTATATTCGCAACACCGGAGATCATTTTCCCGTCAGGCATTTCCGCCCGGACAGCATATACACCCAGCTTTGGCCGGATATATTCACCGAGTGGAATATTCGCGGTCGGAAAGCCAATCGTTCGCCCCCGCTGATCACCCTGAACAACCGTTCCTTCAATCTGGAAAGGCCGACCCAGAATTGAGGCAGCTGTCTCAACGTCACCTTCCGACAGGGCTTCCCGAACCCGGGTTGACGAATAAGCTACACCCTGCGGATCAAGGACCGGCTCGATACAGGACGTCATGAAACCAAACCTGTCTGCATTCGATTGCAGATAGGCGACATCACCTTCCCTGCCCTTGCCAAACCGGAAATCTGCCCCGACCACAAGATGTCGCAACTGCAGACCCCGGATCAGGACGTTCCGGACAAAGTCTTCCGCCGAGTGTTTTGAGAATTCTGAATCGAATTTTTGCGCAACACACCCGGCAACCCCGATTTTAGCCAGAAACCGGGCTTTTGCCGCCTTCGGGGTCAGCCTGAACGGTGGCAGTTGCGGGGCGAAAACGGACCTTGGATGTGGCTCGAACGTCAGAACCACAACCTTTGTTGTCATCTCATCTGCCATTTGGCGGGCAGCCTGAATGACGCCCGCATGACCAAGATGCACGCCATCAAAATTCCCCAACACCACTACTGCCCCGGCTAAAGGACGGGGAAGGCTGTCGTATGTATCGACAAGCTGCATAATTGATTCTGGCCGTTTATCGCTAGATGGACGCGCCGTTATACGGAGTGAACCGGCAGGCTTCCAGTTGTTTGACCGTTCATCCCGCGCTATTGCGCAGAACGTCGCTTTGGCGCCATCACCGTGGCCTCACCTTCAAGGACCACCTTGTCGCCGACCGTGCAGACTGTCGACATCTCGACAAACCGCTTTTCCGGGACCAGTGCCGTGATCTTTACCGTCGCCATGACCGTATCCCCGATCATGACCGGCGCCTTGAAACGGAGATTCTGAGAGACATAAATACAGCCAGGCCCTGGCAGTTTCGTACCGATAACCGTCGATATGAAACTGGCTGTCAGCACACCATGTGCAATTCGGCTCTTGAAAACTGTTTCAGCCGCATATTCAGCATTCAGGTGGACGGGGTTGGTATCCCCGGAAACACCTGCAAAGGCCATGATATCAGCCTCCGTGACAGTTTTCCCAAAGACAGCCGACATCCCGACCGACAATTCATCATAATAGTAACCACTGAGTTGCTCAGTCAGACTCATGACCCGGTTCCTTCGATTTCCCGAAACAAACTATAGTGAGGCTCATCTATAACCACAAACTTCAGGCTTCTTGTATGTCACCGTAACCCTTCAGCACTGCAAGGCTGACGAAACCTTCAATCCGTGAGATACTGTTTCAGAATAACAACAGAGAAGACAGTCAGGTTGTTTGTTGTAAGACACAGGCGAAGCGAAGGACGACTTTCCGTCATTGGTCTTATTGGCCTCACCATGATGTTTTCCGGCACAAATGCCGTCGCTGAAACCCCGCCTGCACCGGAATTGATGTTTCCACTGCACTGTGCCGAACCGGCAAACTGTATTCCCCTGGTCTATGCGGACCACAAACCCGGCCCCGGCGTTCAGGATTACAATTGCGGTCTGAATGCCCGGGAGCAGTCCGGGGTAACCCATATCGCCCTGCGATCCCTGGCTGAAGTCGATCAGAGTATCCCGGTACTGGCCGCCGCCCCCGGCAAGGTCAGAGGAACCCGTGACGGCATACGTGATGAAGGACCGGAATTACGCGATGCCAGCGGCAAACCACCACCTTTTTGCGGAAATGCAGTGGAGATCACTCATAAAGGAGGATGGGTCAGCCGGTACTGCCATATGAGAGAAGGCAGTGTTCTGGTAAAAGCCGGCGATGATATTCAAGCCGGAGATGTCATCGGATATGCGGGATGGAGTGGCAAAGCTCCCCTCCCTGGGCTTGGTTTCCGGTTAAAGCATGAAAACACCATACTCGATCCCTTTACCGGAACACCATCAACCGAGAGTTGTGCGACAAAGGGTAAACCGCTCTGGTCGAAAGTCCCTGCCAAAGTAAAAAACTACGAGGATATCATTATCGTCGATGCCGGATTCTCGGCAACACCACAACCCTTGTTACCCGATATCATCCGTGGCTATCACCGGCAGACCTCCCTGCCTGTGACGGCACCATCGCTGGTTTTCTGGGTTCTGGTCGGAAATGTGGTACCCGGCGAACTGAGAACACTGCAGATTGTCGGGCCAAACGACAGAATTATTGCTGAGCAGAAGCATCAGGAACGCGATGCGGCACCTGTGATGTTGTTGCATACAGGTGCCGCCAGACCGGAGAAAGGCTGGATACCGGGAGTCTACTCTGCCTCCGTCGTGATCTCCCGGGAGATCAATGGCCAGGTGATTGACATCAACAAGTTCTTCGAAATTCAGGTCGAGTAATCAGTATGTTACCCAGTCGATCTTTTCCCCGAACGGTCCTGATTGCAGGCTTGCTGTTTATCGCTCAGTCCGGAATTTCCGTCGCTGCCGATTTTCCGAAATTGTCATTGCCGATTGATTGCAAGCTTGGTGAGGACTGCTGGCTCATCAACTATTTTGACCATGCCCCTGAAAGCGCAATTCTGGATTATACTGGCGGAACAAACCTCTACGACGAACACAAGGGTATCGATATCGCCATCCCGGATATCAAGAGCATGGTTCAGGGGGTCGATGTTCTGGCCGTTGCAGACGGTACCGTGCTCGCGATCAGAGATCATATACCGGATGTCGGCAGCATTGACCGTGATGGCCGCCGGACCGATTTTCCAAAATGTGGCAATGCGGTCCTGCTGGATCACGGCAACGATCTGCGGACGCAATATTGTCACATGCGGCGCGGTTCCATCAGCGTTGACATCGGTGACAAGATAAAGCGCGGTCACAAGATCGGGCTGGTTGGTCTGAGCGGCTTCACCAATTTTCCTCATATCCATCTGGCTGTATCGCTGGGCGAAGACAAGATCGATCCGTTTGTTGGTCCCGGCTGGAAGCCAGGACACGAAGACACGCCTCGCCCCATGTGGACTGAAGAGGTCCGGAAAGCCGCTATCTATCAGCCATTCGTGTTACAGAGCACCGGTTTCACCGGTGGCAGCTTTACGAAGCATGGTCTTCTTCAGGGTTGGTACTCAAACACGCAAATCCCTGCCACTGCCCATGAACTGACCTTTGGTGTGGTGGCCTATTTCGTTGATCCCGGCGACGAAATGATCGTCGAGATCAAGGATTCTCAGGGAAAGTCCCTGGCACGTGAAACTGTCATTTTTGATGCTGAAATTCAGCGTCACTGGCGCAGTATCAGTGTTGACCAGCCCAAGGCCGGGTGGGGCTCGGGAAGCTATACCGGTTTTGTTTCGCTAAAACGAAACAACGGCCCCCAACCTCAGGAACAGAAATTGATTCGCCGAATAAAGATCGATCAATAAGGGAAAATACCTACCTGATTTTTCCGGTGCGCGCCTGTATGGTTCTAACTGGCAGGCTGGAATATCGGGGATTTTTTGGACAAAGCGACCCAATCTGGGCAACATCATCAGACGAATCTGATTCCGCTGAACGACAACCGGGATGGAATTGCTGACCGGCTCGCTTTTCTGTCTGCCCTGAGTCATGAACTTCGTACCCCGCTGAACACGATCGGTGGATTTGCTGAAATCATGGCGGAGCAGATGCTTGGTCCGCTTGAAAATCCGAAATATCAGGAATATGTCCGGGACATCAGACGTTCCACGATGGAACTGCGGGCGATTGTTGAAGACGGGCTAAGCCTGCCCATGCTGGAAAGCGCCTTGCAGCGCGGCGGCTCGCTGGACCGACAGCTGATCGACCTGTCCCCGGACCTGATCTGTGCTTTTCGCGACCAGACCATCATCATGATGAACGCAGCAGGTCATGCCATGATCGGCGATGACCGGGACGGTTCTGTCGAAAAGAAACAGATCGGCGACCTGTTTGATGAAACATGCCGTGATGCCTTCGTTGAGAATATCGAGACCCTGGCTGAGGAGCTACGCAGACTCCCCCTCACACTTTGTGCTTCTGACGGGCGGCGTATCAATGCAGAAGTTGCGACACAACCAGTCCAGTTGGAGGATGGTCCGGCCTTCCTGCTGATCGCCCGCGATGTCAGCGATGTGACCCGCGCGGAACGAAAAATCCGTGATCGCGAAGACAGATTGTACGGCATTCTTGACGCGGTGATAGACGGAATCGTTACGGTCAATGAGAACGGCACAATCGAAACCCTGAACCGGGCCGCCCAGTCCATTTTCGGTCTCCCCGAGACAACAGCTATCGGTCAGAAAATTTCATCATTCCTGCTCCGCCCGAACAACAGCAAGCCTGTCGATTTCCTGGAGTCCTTTCAGTCTGTCTTTGAGGGTCAGGCTCAATCCGATGTCCACCGGTGGATCGCCAGACGGCATGACGGGTCAGAGTTCCCGGTCGAAATTGGCGTTACCCTGTTGCGCACCACAGACCGCCCCCTGCTGACCGTGCTGGTACGGGACATCACCCTGCGCGTTGCCAATGAAAACAAACTGCTGGAGAGCGAGCAGCGTTATGCCCTCGCCGCATCCGGGGCAAATGACGGACTCTGGGACTGGAATCTTCAGAGTGATGAAATCTATTTTTCCAGCCGCTGGAAAGCGATGACAGGTTATCCGGGCACCGATATCGGCAATCAGCCGGAGGACTGGTTCAAGCTCGTCCATCCGGATGATATTGATCTGCTTCGGGCTGAGATCAACAGCCACCTTGCCCGCAAGTCAGAACATCTGGAGGCAACCTACCGTATCCGGCAGCCGAACGGGTCAATCCGCTGGATGCTGGCACGTGGAATGGCGGTTTTTGACGAGAACGGAAACCCGGCCCGCATGGCTGGCTCTCAATCTGACATTACAAACCAGAGAAAAGTCCAGGAACAGCTGGTCTATGATGCCTTCCACGACCCCCTGACCGGCCTGCCCAACCGGGCACTGTTCATGGATCGCCTGAACCATGCAATCCAGAGAGTTCGCCGCCGCCGTTCCGAGAACGTCGCTGTATTATTCATTGATGTGGACCGCTTCAAAGTTGTGAACGACAGCCTTGGTCATTCTTTCGGTGACGAGCTGCTGATTGCCATTTCAGCAAGGCTGAACGAATGCATCCGGCTGGGCGACACCATCGCGCGGCTTGGGGGGGATGAATTCACCATTCTGGCGGAGGATCTTTCGACACCGACAGCGGCCGAAGAGCTTGCACATCGGATTGTAAAGCGATTCGAAGCGCCGTTTCAGATCAACGGGCGCGAAGTTTTCTCCTCCGTCAGCATTGGTGTCCTGATGAGTAACGAGGACCATATCCGGGCCGAGGATATGTTACGCGATGCTGATCTGGCGATGTACCGTGCCAAATCCGAAGGGCGTGGACGTTTTGAGACTTTCGCAACCGGTATGCGTGAACATGCGATCACCATCATGGAGCTCGACACAGCCCTTCGCCGGGCGATGGAGCGCGATGAATTTGAACTTTTTTATCAGCCGATTACCAACCTCAAGACGAAAGCTCTCAGCGGTTTCGAAGCCCTGATCCGCTGGCGGTCCCCGGAACGCGGTCTCATATCGCCATTTGATTTCATACCGCTGGCGGAAGAAACCGGCCTTATCGTTCAGATGGGAGATTTCGTGATCGAAGAAGCCTGCCGTCAGAAACGGAAATGGCTTGACCTGTATGGCGATCAGAAACCGGAATGGATCAGTATCAATGTCTCCGCCCGGCAGCTTGTCGGCCACGACATTGTGCCCGTCCTGCAAAAGGCACTTGCCGAGAACGGTCTTGATGGCAGCCAGATCAAAGTCGAGATCACCGAAAGTCTGGTGATGGAAAACCCCGTCGTTGCGGAATCGCTGTTTCAGCGACTGAAGGAAATGAATGTGCCGCTCTGTATTGATGACTTCGGAACAGGCTATTCGTCCCTCGGTGCGCTTCACCAGTTCCCCATTGATGTCCTGAAGATCGACAAATCTTTCGTTCAGTCATCCAGCCCACACGGGAATGACCGGGAGATGATCCGGACAATCGCCGGCCTGGCGCACAATCTGGGCCTGTCGGTAGTTGCTGAAGGCATTGAAACCGAAGCCCAGCTGGCCGAGGTCAGCATCATCGGATGCGAATTTGGTCAGGGCTACCTGTTCTCCAGACCGCTTGAAGCGGACAAGGCATCACAGTTCATCGCTGACTGGCAAGACTGAGATCAGCTGTCGGCCGCATCCTGCGAATAATCAGCATAGAAATAGCTGTGACCAATTGAGACAGTCACATCAATAAGGTCAAGCTGAACGCGGTCGAGAAACTCGTGCAGCCCCCCATTCATCACCGTCTCAATCTCCGTTGCCTGCATCCGGCTGTGGAGACCATCCATGAGTTCCAGCGTATCCAGCCCCCGGCTTAGCCCATACCGGCTACGCAACTGGCTCAGCATGTCATAGCTGTGGCGAACACAGAGCGACACGGAACGGGGAAATCCATTGTTGAACAGCAGAAATTCCGCGACATTCGCCGCAGTCATCCCGCGCGGATAGGAACGCCTGAAGGCATGGTAACCTGCGACAGAACGCAACAGGGCATTCCACTGGCTGACATCGAAGGGCGATCCGACATCGGATACGTTCGGCAATAAGAGATGATACTTGATATCCAGAACCCGGGTCGTCTGATCGGCACGTTCCATGAATTTTCCGAGTTCATAGAACACATACCCCTGATCCCGATGGAAAGTACCTTCCGTAATCCCCGTATGTGCCTGACAGGCTTCCTTTACCTTCTGACAGAATGAAGACAGATAGGGGCCGGATACATCATGCGGTTGCAAGGACCGAAGCCAGTTATAGAGCACATTGAGTTGCGACCACATTTCCGTGCTGATAAGCGGGCGAAGCGCGCGTGCATTTTCCCGGGCGGCCGTGATAGCCGAAATAATCGAATTCGGGTTCTCCCGGTCAATCGAATAAAAACCAATGATCGACCTTGGGTCTGCATCCGGATAACGCTCTTCAAAGGCATCCTTGTCGCCATTGAGCATCAGAATTGATGTCCAGTTCTGTGCTCCCCGGCTGTCGCGTGAGAAAGTTTCATTAACGTCGAGAATACGTGCAAGGTTTTCTGCACGCTCGACATAGCGTGCCAGCCAGAAAATCGATTCTGCGTAGCGTGCGAGGATTGTGCTAGCCATTTTCTGCCAGCACCCATGTGTCCTTGGAACCACCGCCCTGCGACGAATTCACAATCATCGACCCCTCCTTGAGTGCCACCCGTGTCAGCCCGCCCGGCAGTACCCAGGTCGATTCGCCGGTCACTGCAAATGGCCGAAGATCTACATGTCGCGGCTGCAACCCGCTTTCGTTCAGTGTCGGGCAGACCGACAATGCGACGACGGGCTGACTGATGAAGTTCGCGGGGTCAGCGATGATCTTCCGGCGAACATCATCCAGTTCCTGACGGCTGGCCTTGGGGCCAATCACAATGCCATACCCCCCGGATTCCCCGACTGGCTTGACCACCAGGTTTTCCAGATTGTCGAGCGTGTACTGCAAGGCTTCCGGTTCCCTGCAGATATATGTCTCCACATTCTTCAGAATGGGTTCCTGATCGAGATAATATTTCACGATCCGCGGCATATAGCAGTAGACCGCCTTGTCATCTGCAACCCCCGTTCCGACAGCATTGGCAATGGCAACATTGCCTTTCCGGACACATTCAAACAATCCGGGGACGCCAAGCATACTGTCAGGGCTAAAGGCTTCGGGATCGAGAAACTCATCATCAATCCGCCGATAAATCGAATCAACCCGCTTCAACCCGCCGGTCGTCTTCATATAGACCCGGTCTCTCTCAACCAGCAGGTCACGGCCTTCAACCAGCGGCACCCCCATCTCCCGAGCCAGGAAGATATGCTCGAAATACGCAGAATTATAGGTACCCGGCGACAACAGAACGACCTGCGGGTCCTCAATGTCGACCGGGGCAATCTCGTTCATGACATTGCGAAGACGAAACCCGTAATCTCCAACAGAGCGCAAAGGCAGCGATTCCATTAACTCAGGAAACGCCCGCGCCATCATCACCCGGTTCTCAACGACATAGGACACACCCGATGGTGTGCGCGCATTATCTTCAAGAACGTAGAATTCACCATCGCCGCCACGAACCAGATCAGTACCGCAAATCGTGACATAGGCATTATGCCTGACATCGACATTCATCATCGCCGGCTGAAAATACTCGTTACCAAGAACCAGATCTGAAGGAATGATCCCATCCCTGAGAATTTTCTGATCATGATAAAGGTCATGCAAAAACAGGTTGAGAGCAGCAACCCGCTGCTTCACCCCGTCTTCCAGAATTTTCCACTCCTGGGCCCGAATCACACGGGGGATCACATCAAAGGGCAGAATCCGGTCGATCGCCTGATTGTCCGAATAGACAGTGAAAGTGATCCCGAGATTGAACAGCTCCCGTTCAGCGTCACCTGACCGGCGGCGTAATTCCGGTGTGCTCATATCGCCAATTCGTCGGGCCAGGTCTGCAATATCATCCAGCGGAACTGACGAATTGCCCTGAAATTCGCACCAAAACCCCGGATGGCTGTAATTTTTCCACGGGTCTGTGCTGTCCGACGATAGGCTCTGGTTCATTTCCTGCGTGCTAATTCTATTTCCCCTGCATTTCAATCTGCAACCAGTTGGCAATCAGGTCAGCACCATGATCGTTCGGGTTGCCTCGTCCGGCTTTCATCACCATAGTGTCGGCCACCTAATCATTGTCCGCAAGTCATGACAACGCCAAGCCAAAATATACTGGGCAACTACCGGCGCACAGGACAGGTCTTCGACGAATTCATCGGTTCAGACAACCAGCCCCGGCCACACTGGCTGAAACTGGCTGAGGCGCTTGAGTCCCTGGGGCCTGCCGAATTGCAGTTACGTGCTGATGAAGCTGCACGCCTGGTGCGCGAACACGGCATCACCTACCATGTATATGATGATCCGATGGGCGCCTACCGCCCTGCCGGACTGGAACCAGTCCCCTTCATGCTGGATTTCCACGAATGGAAAAGGCTCGAAGCCGGGCTTGCCCAGCGCGCGACCCTGCTCAATGCCATTCTCTCGGACATCTATGGCGAGCAGCGGCTGATTCACGGAAATGAAATACCGGCCTCGATGGTCTTCAGCCATCAGGGTTTCCTGCGCGCCGCTCATGGAATGCGGCCTCCCGGCGATGTCTGGCTGAATCTGTATGCTGTTGATCTGTCACGCAGCCCGGACGGTCGCTGGTGGGTTATCTCCGACCGTACACAGGCACCTTCCGGTGCCGGATATGCGCTGGAAAACCGCATTATTTCAGCTCAGGTACTGAACTCACCGTTCCGGAAATGCCGTGTTACCCGGCTCGCCCCCTTCTTCTCGCGGATCATTGACGCCGCGCGGGAGATGGCCGGCATGCTGGCGGAGCCTCCGGCCGGTGCGCCGAATATCGCCTTACTGTCGCCCGGCCCCCTGAACGAAACCTATTTTGAGCATGCCCTCCTTGCCCGTTACCTGAACTTTTCTCTGGTCGAAGGTGCCGATCTGACCGTTCGGGGAAACAAGGTCTACATGAAAACCCTCGGCGGGCTCGAACGGGTGCATGTGATCCTGCGCCGGATGGACGATTCCTACTGTGATCCGCTCTGGCTGCGGTCAAATTCAGCCATTGGAATTCCCGGACTGGTTGATGCGGCACGCGCACAGAACATCGCCATCATGAACCCGATCGGCAGCGGCCTAGGGGAAATGCCGGCAATCATGTCGATGCTGCCCGGACTATGCCGCAAAATCCTTGGTGAAGACCTCATGATACCGTCCGTGGCAACCTGGTGGTGCGGTCAGACGGAACCACGGAACGAGGTCATCGCACGGTTCGACCGGCTGACCCTGCTGCCGGCCACCGCCGGACTGGATTTCCAGCCTGTGGCACCCGGCATGCTGGATCACGAAGCGCGCATTGATCTGGAGATGGCTCTGCAGGAACGACCGTTTGATTACATCGCACAGGAAAGAGTAGCCCTGTCGAATGCACCGGTCTGGGACGGCACGTCCCTGCAACCCCGCCCCCTCACCCTCCGGGTTTTCCTGGTCTGGAACAACGGCGCTTACCATGCCATGCCCGGCGGGCTGACCCGTATCACCAATGACACGGATTCGCCGGTCGTCACGATGCAACGGGGCGGTATTGCAAAAGACACATGGGTCTCGTCTCTCGGACAGATGCCGTACTATACACTGTTGCCGCAAAATCAGACCGCCCGGCGGGAAGAAGTCCGCGAAGTTGCATTGCTCAGCCGGGTTGCCGACAACTTCTTCTGGTTTGGCCGGTATCTTGAGCGTCTTGATGCGATCTGCCGGCTGTTACGTCAGGCCGCGAACCGGATGATTGATGAGCGCGCATTCGATACGCCGGAGGAAATCCTGTTGCTGGCGCCATTCCTGGCCAGCCGGCTGAACATCAATCTGACGACAGATGATGAATCCCCCCCGCTTACCGCCAATATAGGCGACATTCTCTGGGAGCATTGCTGTGATGCTTCATCGGCAGACACCGTCCCGTCCCTCATTGAAGCCATCAGCATCACCGCTGATCTGCTGCGTCCCAGACTGTCGGACGATATGTGGCGGACTGTCAGCCGTCTGAAACGAACTGTCATGGCTATGATCGCCGACCCGAAGAACGGCCCGGAGCAGCTCGACACGTTACTGACCAGCACCATAACCAGTGTCGCTGCTGTCACCGGTTTCGAATCTGAAACCATGACCCGTAGTCAGGGCTGGCGGTTTCTCGATATCGGCCGCCGGCTTGAACGTGCCATGTGGAATTCGGCACTGATCCGGAATGTATCGCAGACCGCACTGGAAGACGGCGACCGTGCCCGGTTCCGCCTGACCGTTGCACTGGACCTGCTGCTGGAACTCTGCGACAGCTTCATGACCTACAGAACCCGCTACATGACCCTGCCCGAATTTCATCTGGTCATGGATTTGCTGGTCAAGGACCAGACCAACCCGCGATCTGTCGCGTTCCAGCTGCAATCACTTGCTTCCCATTGCCGCAGTCTTCCGGGCGAGCCGAATTTTTCGCAGGAAATGTTTGAATGGGTCTCCGATGTCTCTGATGGCCTCGAACAGATCGATATTCACGGCCTGCTCGATAATGGCGAGCAGGCAATGCGGATCATGCAGCAGGCACTGGAAGCAACTGAAAGCAGGCTGCCAGCCATTTCAGACCGTCTGACGCTGCGTTATTTTGCCCATGCGGTCTCTCAGACCTCCATGCAGCAGGCTTACGAATGACTGAACAGCTCATTCTGACAGCGGATCACGTCACCACCTACCAATATGAATGGCCGGTGTCCTGGGCTTCACATGTCGGTCATCTGTCGCCTCGAAACACTGGCCGTCAGGCTGTTCTCTCCAGCGACATCCTGATCGACCCGACGCCGACATGGATATCCCGTACTGTCGATTATTTCGGCAACAACGTGACCCGATTCTCACTGGAAGATCATCACGAAAACCTCACCGTTACCGCAACAATGGCCGTTCAGGTCACCATAACAGAACCGCTGGATCCCCTCTCGACAACATCCTGGAGCGACGTCTCCCGCGACATATTGTCACCGGTGACTGAAATGCAGATTGACGCCAACAGTTTCCTGTTTGGCTCACCCCATGCCCCGACCACATCAGAGCTGGCAACCTTTGCCCGCAAGAGTTTCTTCTCGGACCGGCCGGTACTTGATGCCCTGCTCGACCTGAATTCCCGGATTCACAAGGAATTCAAGTTTGATGCGGAGGCAACGAATATCGCGACACCTGTCGAGGCTGTCCTGCAACGCCGCCACGGCGTCTGTCAGGACTTTGCTCATCTGATGATTGCGGCCCTCCGGTCAATTGGTCTGCCAGCCTGTTACGTCAGCGGATATATCCGTACCGGAAACGAAACCGAAGATGGTCTGATAGGTGCGGATGCCTCCCATGCCTGGGTTTCGGTCTATTGCGGGAATGCCGGATGGGTGGATATTGACCCGACAAACAACTGCATACCGTCACGTGACCACCTGACCGTCGCCTGGGGCCGGGACTTTCAGGATGTCAGCCCGCTGAAAGGCGTCATATTGGGGGGTGGAAAACATGTTCCCGAAGTTGGCGTGACGGTTACCGCCCGACCCGCTTAAAGCCCCGCCTTCTGGCGCTCCAGTTCTTCGACCGCCTTGAGATGCGAGACCACCGGATAAATTGCCGCGAAAATGGCAATCACCAATCCGTAGCCACCTTCCCGGAATCCCTTCCTGGCGACATAGCTTTTCCAGAAGCGTGAGAATATTTTACGCACCATATTCGGGAACTGACCGATCTGGTCGCTATCAATCAGATCCAGCGCACGTTTTGTCGTATAACTGTCGAAGCGCCGGATCATATCGGAAAAATTCCGGTCGACATGATGGATAAGAGGGTGCACCAGCTCCGGACCCGGTTTGCCTGTTATCTCCAGCCCCGGATGCACCCGCTCCATCTTCCAGACCTTGACGCCCCGGCGGAACAGCATCGGCTTGCCGTTCGGGGCAAAATTTCCGCCCCACCCGTGAAGTACCAGATTTCCGCCGACATAGTTATGAACCGGCACGTTATGGACATCATACGGGCTGTCAGCGACGACACGAAGCAGTTCATCGCGAAGATCGGGCGTCACGATTTCATCTGCATCGACTTCCAGAAGCCAGTCACCAGAGGCCGATTCAATAGCGTAATTCCGACGCTGTCCTTCCAGATCGAATGACCCGGTCAGCACGACATCCGCCAGTTCCCGGGCAATCGCTTCCGACCCGTCAGTACATTTATCGAGCACGACCAGAATTTCGTCACAGAAACGAAGCTGTTCCAGGCATCCCCGCAACAATGCTTCCTCGTTATGAACATTCAGGACTGCCGACAGTTTTGGCCGGGACGACATCGTCAGGGAATCAGAACTGTCGAACCCGTTGTCTTTCGACCCTCCAGATCCTTATGCGCCTGCACTGTATCCGCCAGCGCATAAGTCTGATTCACATTGATCTTCAGGACGCCTTTATCAATCAGGTCCAGAAGCTCACCGGCACAGGATTCAAGATCAGGACGGGTCGCCGTATAATGCATCAGGGTCGGACGGGTCAGAGATGCTGACTTCGAGCCGAGAACCCCCGGCGTAAAGTTTTCTACCGGGCCTGACGCCTGACCGAAATTCACGAGATGTCCGCGAAGCGACAGGCATTCCAGAGATTTCATCAGCGTATCCTTGCCGATTGAGTCATAGACAACCGGCACACCCTTGCCGCCTGTAATTTCCTGTACCCGGGCAACAAAATCTTCCCGGGTATAGACGATCGGGTGATCACAGCCCGCTGCCTTCGCAAGTTCCGCTTTTGCGTCCGAACCGACAGTCCCGATTACGGTTGCCCCCAGATGCTTCGCCCATTGGCAGGCCAGCAGTCCGACACCACCAGCGGCTGCATGGACAAGAATGGTATCACCGGGTTTCACCACATGTGTCTGACGCAGCAGATACTGTACCGTCATCCCCTGCAACATACAGGCCGCCCCGACCTCGAAACTGACACTGTCCGGAAGCTTCACAAGCTTCTCCGCAGGCATGACACGGGACTCACAATAGGCGCCGACGGGAACACAGGCATAGGCGACCCGGTCACCCGGTGCGACAACGGTCACCCCCTCGCCGACAGCTTCAACAACGCCAGATGCTTCCATACCCAGGATAGCCGGAAGTGCCGGCAACTGATAAAGCCCGGAACGCTGATAGGTATCGATATAGTTCAGTCCACAGGCCTGATGAACAACACGGGCCTCACCTGGCCCGGGGTCACCGACATCAACATCATCGAGGACCATCTTGTCAGGGCCACCATATTCATGAATTCGGACTGCTTTAACCATCGATGGAACATCCCTTAATATAAAATATTGTCACAGAAACCGGTTATTCCGCCGGTTACAGGCTAGTCAGGACGGGTTTGCCCCCATACGGGCACGGAGCTTTTCGTTCAGGCCGCCGAGAGTGCCGCCATTCCCCCTGATGACCGAGACAAATTCTGAACGCTGGGCGACCGCAAGGCTGACATTGTCGACCAGAATATCCGTCACCAGATACCCTTTGTCTCCGGATTTCCTCATCCGCCAGGCGACCGGCAACTGCAGATTATCGACATCGCGGGTAATCAGCGTATCAACCAGAACATCCCCGTCCTGATCGGTACTCCGCGCACCGACAAGTTTAAGTGATTCGCCGTTATATTCATTCAGACGGACCGAATAGGTCGCCACCATGTAATCCCGGAACAGCGAAAGATATTCTTTCTTCTCGGCCTCATCGGCCCGACGCCAGTAGCGACCAACGACAAACTGGGCAATGAGATCAAGATCAAAGGTTTTGACCATTAACTCACGGAACAGGGCAACCTGCTCTTCCCGTGTCTTGTCCTTGTTGGACAGATGCCCAAGCGCCTCGGTGGCCAGGCTTTCAAGCCGGGCCTTTGCTTCATCCGGGGAAGCCATCGCCGGCGCTGTGTTGAAAACCAGCATCGCCATAATGGCGAACGCACTAATTCTGATATATTTCAAATATGTAACGTCACGCATCCCGTACCTCGTTGCCTCCAACCCTGAACACAATTAGTTAACCCTGCAGTCTGGCAGCGTCAAATCGCCTCTGGGGACAAACCGGAATACAGGACCAGAATCCGGAATTCCCGCGCCGGAAAACTGGCGCGGGAAAACCTAGTTACTTTAAATACAAGGACTTAGGTCAGGTTTATGTTGGTAATGTCGTCATCAACTTTAAGTGTGACAGTGTCGCCACCATCGACTTTCGTATAAGTCGAATAACCACCGGCAGAGCCCTGTAGCGACCAGCCACCGGCACTATCAACAACCGAGTCGTTCGCATCGCCGGAGATAATGAGCTGGTTGTTACTGTCCGTCATACCCTTGACCGTTGATACCGAGAGTTCAAGTTCATGCGCATCTGCACCCAGCTGAATCTGCTCCACATTGCTGATCGACGCCGTGATTGAGGTCAGGTCAACCGTCCCACCGCCTGTCATGTCGAGCATCAGGATGTCGTCATCGGCACCGCCATCATACATCTCGGCTGAACCAAGGGCAGAAGCATCAAGCCAGAGCTGATCATCACCGGCACCACCCAGCAGGCTGTCGATACCGGAGCCACCCTTCAGGACATCATTTCCGGAACCGCCGTCGAGGGTATCATCGTCATTACCGCCAAACAGCGTATCGTTGCCCGAACCACCCAGCAGAGTGTCATCACCATGATAACCGAACAGGGTATCATCGCCGCCTGCACCGCTGATCGTATCGGCCAGAACACTGCCGTTCAGGACATCCGTACCAGCTGTACCGGTCAGATCCTGTGCTGTTGTCGAGATCGTATCATCATCAAAGACCACAAACTCGACCGTGGTCATCGTATCTGTACCGTCGGCTCCGATCAGCGTGTAGCTACCGGCTGATTCAGTGATCGTATAATCACCACTGTTACCGCCGAATATCGCGGAGTCCGAACCGCTGCCACCAATGATGTTATCGTCATTTGCACCAGCGTTGATGATGTCATCACCTGTGCCACCATCAAGGACATCGTCTCCGGCACCACCCTGCAGGGTGTCATTACCGAAGAGACCATAAAGCGTATCGTTACCGGCGCCACCATCCAGTGTGTCGGCACCAAGTCCACCAAAGATGGTCTCGTCTGCACCGGTTCCGGTGGTTGTCACAGCGTCAAGACCGATAGTTGTGTCGGTAAAGGCGAAGAACTCGACATCCTGAACCGTATCTGTCTGTCCATCACCATCGAAGGTATAAACACCGCCGCTTTCCGAGACGATGAAACTCAGGGCCGTGTTGGCGAAGACCAGCGTATCCGCCGTCCCCGCGCCGCCGAGGATGGAGTCATCACCGGCACCACCGTTCAGCGTGTCATTTCCGCTGCCGCCGTAGAGGGTATCAGCCCCATTGCCACCGGAGATGGTATCGGCACCGAATTCGCCGAACAGCGTATCATTACCTGAGCCGCCACTGAGCGTATCACCCGAGGCTCCACCCTGAATGACATCATCCGTTCCGGCAGCCGTCTCATCGGTAACCGCTGCAATCCCGAATGTACGGTCAGCGAAGGACAGCGTCTCGATACCGCTGAAGATATCTGTGCCGTCTGCACCGACAATCGTGTAGGTACCGCCGCTTTCCGTCAGGACATAGTCCATCGCATTGCCGCTAAAGACCGCTGTATCATTACCGGTACCGCCGTAAAGCGTATCATTTCCGGCACCACCGGTGAGCGTATCGTCGCCGAATTCACCGAACAGAATGTCCTCACCACTGCCGCCCGAAAGGGTGTCGCCGGAGGCGCTGCCCTGCAAGGCATCATCGGTTCCGGCTGCCGTGACGTCCGTCACAGATGCGATATCCACTGTACGGTCCGCGAAGACCAGAGATTCAATACCGGAGAAGATATCCGTGCCGTCTGTACCGACAATCGTGTAATTGCCGCCACTTTCCGTCAGGGCATAATCGTCAACATTACCGCTGAATACCGCACGATCAGTTCCTGTTCCGCCCTCAAGGCTGTCATTACCGGCACCACCGGTCAGTGTGTCATCTCCAGCGCCGCCGATTAGCAGGTCATCACCGGTTTCGCCAAGCAGGGTGTCGTTTCCGCTACCGCCGAAAATCGTATCGCTACCAGCCCCACCTGCAGCATAATCATCACCATTACCGGCGCTCAAGGTATCGGCGCCGTCATTGCCGTAAAGCGAGTCATTGCCTGCATCGCCATTAACAAGGTCATTACCTGTACCGCCGGTCAGAACATCGTCACCGGCACCACCAAGTACAGTGTCATTGTCAGCGCCACCATCGAGCGTGTTATTGCCAGCTCCACCAATCAGCACATCTTCGCCCGCGCCACCGAACAGGGTGTCATTACCGGCGTCACCATTCAGGGTATCATTACCGGCGTCGCCGGTCAGGGTGTCATCACCTTCACCGCCAAGCAGGCTGTCATCACCATCGCCGCCTGCCAGGGTATCGTTACCGGCTCCCCCACGGATGGTGTCGTTCCCTGCACCGCCATCAATCGAGTCCGCGCCAAATTCACCAAAGATGGTGTCATTCCCTGCACCGCCTTCGATGGTGTCAGCTGACGCGCTGCCTTGCAGGATATCATCAGTGCCTGCCGCTGTCAGATCGGTCACCGAGGCCACATCAAATGTACGGTCGGAGAAAGCCAGGTTTTCTATGCCGCTGAGGCTATCCGTGCCGTCTGCACCTTCAATCGTGTAGGTGCCGCCGCTCTCGGTCAGACTATAGCTTTCTGCTGTAGAACTGAACACGGCAGTATCATTACCGAGACCTCCGAACAGGGTGTCATTACCGGAACCACCGGTCAGGATGTCATTGCCCAGGCTGCCATCCAGCGTATCGTTTCCGGCACCACCTTCGAGAATGTCATTACCCAGCAGACCAAAGACCGTGTCATTGCCGCCACCGGCATTGATAGAGTCGTTCAGAATACCGCCGAGGATCAGATCATCACCGGCACCGGCAAGGATTGTATCGACCGAGTCCGTGCTGATCGTAAGGTCATCAAAGACCAGGAACTCGACATCGTTGACAACATCAACCGAGCCGCCGGAAGCCAGCGAATAAAGCCCGTTTCCACCTGTAATCACATAGTCGGCATAGTTACCGGACAACACGACACTGTCGACACCGGCACCACCTTCGATGCTGTCATTACCGTCGCCACCATTCAGGATATCGTTGCCGCTGTTACCATTCAGCAGGTCATCACCGGCACCACCGAGGAGCGTATCCCCGCCGGACCCGCCGTTGAGCGTATCAGCGCCCGCATCACCATGCAGCGTGTCGTTACCAGCAGACCCGAACAGCGTGTCATTACCTGATCGCCCGTAGATATCATCGTCTGCCCCGCCACCATCGATCGTGTCGTCGACAATACTGCCGGAGAAGACATCACTGCCGGAACCGGAGAACAGCGTATCGATCGCATTTACTGCAACGGTGTCGTCATCAAAAACAAGCCATTCGACGGTCGACAGAACATCGGTTTCACCACCTGATACGAGCGTCGTGAGACCGCCGCCGGTTGAGACAACATAATCTGCGAAATTGCCGCTGAAGATCACGCTGTCTGTCCCGCTGCCACCAATGATCGAGTCATTGCCGGCACCATCAATCAGAATGTCGTTACCTGCTTCACCGTCCAGAAGATCGTCACCGGCACCGCCTGTCAGCGTATCCGCGCCGGTACCGCCATAGAGCGAATCTGCGCCCGTACCGCCATCCAGAATGTCGTTACCGGTTTCGCCGTAGAGAATATCGTTCCCGGCATCCCCCGCGAGGGTGTCATCTCCGGTGCCGCCATAGAGCGTATCCGTACCTGCACCGCCATTAATGCTATCAGCACCGGCTTCACCCAGCAGCGTATCATCGCCACCGTCGCCAAGCAGCGTGTCACCATCAGCGCCGCCCAGAATATGGTCGTTATCGTCGCCACCGCTGATCGTATCAGCGCCGGTACCACCGGCCAGGCTGTCATTACCGGCACCGCCAACGATATTGTCAGCAGCTGCACCGCCATCAACACTGTCATCACCGGCACCCGCGTCAATGCTGTCTGCACCGGCCTCGCCAAGGATGCTGTCATTACCAGCCTGTCCGAGAAGAGTATCCGCACCGGCACCACCGCTGAGCATATCGTCACCGGTGCCGCCATCCAGGATATCTGCACCAGAGCCACCTGACAGGGTGTCATTACCCGCGTTACCGATCAGTTCATCCGCATTCGACGAGCCGGTCAGCGTGTCATCGAAGGAACCGCCCGAGACGATCTCAATACCGACGAAGCTGTCTGTGCCATAAGCACTTGTCGCCGTTCCGGCTGACATATCGACTGTAACCGAACCCCCGACATTCGACAGATCAAACTTATCGTCACCGCCACCGCCGACGATGCTGTCATTGCCCGTACCGCTGAAGAAGACATCCTCGCCGGAACCGCCCAGCAGAAGGTCATCACCGGTTGAGGCATAAAGCGTATCATTGCCTGACCCGCCGGAAAGCGTGGTTGCACCGGCACCACCGGTCAGCTTGTCGTCGAAGTTGGTTCCGATGACATTCTCAAAGCCGGAGAGCACCAGATTATCAAGACCGCCGCCGATGGCCTGCGCACCTGCGTTCGACAGGTCGACTGTCACACCGGACGTCGCCGCAAACAGGGTCAGGGTATCATTATCAGCCCCGCCGATCAGCGTATCGTTACCGATGGTCGCCGCAATCGTGTCATTACCCGCGCCGCCATCGATTGTCTCATCGGCAGAACTGCCGGCCAGCTGGTCATCACCGCTACCGCTGAGGAGCGCTTCAAAGCCACTGATAACCTGCGAGCCATGGCCGCTTACCGAGCCGGTTCCCAGATCAATGGTCAGAGCATCTGTCTGATCAGCATAAGTGATCGTATCAACGCCAAGTCCGCCCTGCAGCGTTGCATTGCCGGTACCACCAATGAACAGGTCACCAAGATCGGAACCGGTAATTTCTTCAATACCACTGAGAACATGGGTTTCACCGCCACCATGCGCAACCGTGCCGCCATAGCCGTCCAGATCAACCGTCACACCCGAGGCATGCGCCGTCAGATCCAGGTGATCTGCACCGGCTCCGCCATCAATGGTGTCGTTACCTTCACTGGACAGGAAGACGTCACTACCCGAGCCGCCCTGCAGGGTTTCTGACCCGGCAGAACCGGTCAGCGTATCGGCAAAGTTAGTACCAATGATCTGCTCAAAACCCGACACATCAAGGGTTGCCGCACCTGTCACCGTATCGTTGCCAAGATCAATGACAACCCCGCCACCTGCATTCGCAGCAGACAAGATATCCGCAGAACCTGAACCGCCATCAAGCGTGTAGGAACCGCTGGTTACAAAGAACGTATCATCGCCAGATGTACCATCGACGACTTCGATAGCCACCAACGTATCGGTACCATCACCAACGACGGTATCGGAACCACCACCCAGATCAACCGTAACACCGGTTGTCAGGTTGTCGTAGGCCGCAACATCGGTATCTGCGCCACCATCAAGGGTGTCATTACCAGCACCGCCATAGAGTCTGTCTGCACCGGCACCGCCCTGCAGAACATCATCGCCGCCATCACCGGAGATACGGTCATTACCCGCGCCGGCATCAATATTATCATTGCCACCATAGCCAGCGATAGAGTCATTACCAAGCCCGCCAAAGACCGTATCCGAAGCGCTGCTACCGTAAACGGTATCATCGCCCTGACTGGCCTGCAGAACTTCTACACCGCTGAAATTATCTGTTCCGTTACCGGTAACCGAGCCTGCGTTTGCACCGGAATAGGTGACAACGACACCATTTGTATCTGCATCATAGCTGAGCACATCGGTATCATCGCCACCGAGAATGCTGTCATCCGCATCACCGGCCAGGAACGTATCCGCGCCTGCGCCACCTTCAAGTGTGACCGCGCCGCTGCCGGTGCTGATCAGGGTATCGCCCTGTTCGGAACCGATGACATGCTCAAACCCGGCAATTTCATGATTGCCGACACCCGTTGCAGAACCAGCCGACAGATCAACCGTCACAGCATTCGTCTGACCGGCAAAGGAGAGGACATCAACGCCACTGCCTGCATGCAGGGTGTCCGTACCCGCACCCGCCAGGAAGGTGTCATTACCAGCAGAACCTATGACTTTCTCGATACCGGACAGGTTGTCTGTGCCACCTGCGGACGCCACGGTACCTGCGTTATTATCAAGATCAACCGTTACCGAAGCTGCTGCCGTATAGTCCACACGGTCTGCGCCGGCACCGCCAAGAATGCTGTCGCCCCCGCCGGAATACAGGAAGGTATCATCACCGGCATTGCCGATCAGCGTATCAGCTGCGCCGTTGAGGCCCTTCAGGACATCGCCTGCGCCAGAGCCATCTACGATCTCAATTCCGACAATGCTGTCCGTGCCAATATCTGCGCCTGTCGCACTTCCTGCTGTCAGGTCAACCGTTACTGCCGACGTTTCCGCTGAGAAGTCCGCACGGTCAGTGCCTGCACCGCCATCAATCGTGTCATTCCCGGCATCAGACGTGATCACGTCATTGCCGCTGCCCCCCTGCAACAGGTTGGCGGAGGCATCACCGCTCAGTGTGTCAGCGAACCCGCTGCCCAGAACGTTTTCAATACCTGTGAAACTATCAGTCCCCAGCCCGCCGGTTGCAGTACCTGCCGCCAGATCGACCACAACACCTGATGTCGCGTCACCATCTTCAAACGACAGGGTATCGTTACCCAGACCACCATCGATCGAGTCATTTCCGAGGCCACCGTCGATGATATCGTCATCAGCGCCGCCGTCGATTGTGTCATCGCCCGCACCACCCTCGATGATGTCATTACCGGCACCACCAAGAATGCTGTCCGTGCCAAGACCACCGAGCAGGGTGTCGTCGCCCAGACCACCAATCAGAGTATCATTTCCGTCCGCGCCCGAGATGTTATCGGCACCGGCACCCCCAACCAGACTTTCGTCAGCCGCCGCACCGATGATGACATCATCATGATCGGAACCGACAACCCCTTCAAAACCGGACAGGGTATCTGAACCATCAGCGCCACTTGCAGAACCTGTCGACAGGTTCACCGTGACTGAAGCTGTTGCACCGTCATAGATCAGGAAATCCATCACACCGGCACCGCCAGCCAGAACATCATCGCCCTCGCCACCTTCAATGGTGTCATTACCGGCACCACCGATCAGGTGATCAACCCCGCCGGAACCGGTAAGCGTATCGTTCCCGCCCCCGGCTTCGAACACTTCAATACCGGTAAAGGAGTCAGAGCCATATCCGGTAACCGAGCCGACGCCCATCGATGCGAAAACAACCGTAATGGCTGTCGAAACCGACAGGTTATAGGACAGGGTATCATTTCCGGCGCTGCCGAAGACGGTATCGTTACCGATATTTGCGTAGATCAGGTCGTTCCCGGAACCACCATCCAGGGTCACATTCGCGCCCGCGTCATCTTCCGCCGTGATCACATCATTCCCGACAGATCCGACAAGGACTTCAAAATCCGAGATTTCGTGGGTACCGAAACCGGTTACCGTTCCCGTTGTCAGGTCAATGGTTACTGCCGACCCCGCATCGGAGAAGGTGAGCGTATCCGAACCGATCCCGCCGGAAAGCGTGTCAGTGCCCGTTCCGCCCATGAAGACATCATCACCGGCCGAACCGATAACCCGTTCAATACCGCTGAGGGTATCCGTGCCCTGCCCTGTGATCGAACCGGCACCGCCATCCAGATTGACCGTCACCGGCCCGCTGAAAGTCGCATATGTCACCAGGTCGGAACCTGTCCCCCCGATAACCGAATCATCACCGAGGCTGGAAATGAAGGTATCGTCACCGGCACCACCGTCGATGACATCATTGCCCTGACCACCATCGATGGTGTCGTTACCGCTGCCACCAAGCAGGCTGTCGTCACCGTTCTGACCAAAGATCGTATCTGCACCGGCGGCACCATCGAGTGTGATCGACTCACCGTCTTTAGCCGTCAGCAAATCGCCGGAAGTTGAGCCGATGACATGCTCAACACTCAACAGACTGTCAGCGCCCGCGGCACCCGTTGCCGTATCATTTGAAAGGTCAACCGTTACCGCACCCGTCGCATCCGCGTAGGTCACGATATCGCTGCCTGTCATACCATTGATGACGTCGTTGCCTTCACCGCCAGAGAGGATGTCGTTACCGTCACCACCCACCAGGCTGTTATCAGCATCGTTACCAACAATACTGTCGTCGCTGGCAGAGCCCAGAACATGTTCAAATTGTATGATCGTATCGGTACCGTATGCGCCGGTCGCCAGAGTATCAGCGAGGCTTACGGTTACGCTGCCGGTTGCCTGATCATAGACCACCCAGTCATTGGCACCGCCTTCGCCGTAGAGAATGTCGTCGCCAGTCCCGCCATCAATCGTGTCGTCCCCAACTCCGCCGCGAATGAAATCGTTGCCGGCACCACCAAAGATGCTGTCAGAGCCGTTTTCGCCATACAGCGTATCATTACCGGCACCACCGTTGATCGTGTCGCCACCGTCACCGCCACGAATGCTGTCTGCATTGTCGGATCCGGTAATGGTGTCACCCTGAGCCGAACCCGTGACAAACTCGATATTGGTAATGCTGTGGTTGAACGAACCACCGGCATCAAGCGTGCCGCTCGCCGTCCCGGCCTGCAGGTCAACCGTTACCGCACCGGAAGACGCGTTGGCGCTGAAGTCAATATGGTCAAGCGTGCCGGCACCGCCGTCATAGGTATCTGTGCCCGTTCCCACATGGAACAGGTCGTTGCCGGTCGATCCGACGAAGACTTCCAGATTGGACAGGCTGTCCGTAAAGGCACCGGCCGTTGCCGTGACAATGCCTGCTTCAAGATCAAACGTGACCCCGTCAGAGAGCGTTGCATAACTCAGTGTATCCTGACCTGTACCGCCATCAACCGAGTCATTTCCAGCGCCACCGATCATCAGATCACTGCCGGCACCACCGCGAACGATGTCATCATTCGCGCCGCCTTCAAGGGTATCCGACCCGGCACCGCCATCCAGTTCATCATTACCAGCCCCGGCAACGATTGTATCATTCCCGGCACCACCGAGAATGCTGTCTGCCGCTGCGGAACCCGTAATCGTATCGTCATGATCGCCGGAAACGAAGACTTCAACACCGCTGAAGCTGTCAGTTCCAAGGCCGGTCACGGTACCTGCATCGTCACCTGAGAAAGTAACCGTCAGACCACCCGCCGCCTTGTCCGTGTAGGACAGGGTATCCGTACCCGAGCCACCGATGATGCTCTCATCCGATGCATTGGCGATAATCGTATCGTTACCTGCACCACCGTCGAGCGTCAGCGCACTGGCACCAACACCGCCGGTGATCGTATCACCCTGGGCAGAACCCACGATTTCCTCGAACCCGGTGATCGTGTGCGTCCCAAAACCGGTTGCCAGGCTGTTCTCCACATCAATCGTCACCGCCGAGGTGGCCGCGCCCAGCGCCGCGTCACTGAAGGTCAGAACGTCATTGCTGCCGTCATGGCCGTCGAGCGTGTCATTGCCTGTACCACCGCTGAACGTATCATTCCCGTCAGAACCGATGACATGGTCGATACCGGAGACTGTATCCACTCCGTCGCCGGAGATGGTGCCTGCATTGCCATCGAGATTAACCGTAACCGGACCGGAGACGGCGCCGAAGTCATAGAGGTCATTCCCCGCACCGCCGATAACACTGTCATCTCCGCGGCTGGCATAGATCACATCGTCGCCATCACCGGCGTCGATCACATCATTGCCGGTACCGCTGTCGATGGTGTCATTGCCTGTACCGGCGATGATGCTGTCTGCGCCCGCACCACCCGTGATCGAATCTGCACCTGCGCCGCCATCAATGGTGTCGTCGCCGTCGCCACCGATGACACTGTCATCACCGCTGCCTGCATTGATCGAATCTGCGCCCGTGCCACCGTCGATGGTGTCGTTGCCCGTACCGCCGATGATTGAGTCCGCATCTGCACCACCGCTGATGCTGTCGTCACCTGCGCCCGCGTCAATCGTATCGGTTCCACCGGCACCAATGATCGAGTCATCACCGCCACCGCCCAGAATGCTGTCCGCATCCGCGCCGCCATCGATAATGTCGTTACCCGTGCCGCCATCAATGGTGTCCGCTCCGGCACCACCAAGAATGGAGTCCGCACCCGCATCACCAGTGATGCTGTCTGCACCGGTACCACCGTCGATGGTGTCATTTCCGGAGCCAGCTTCGATCCGGTCTGCGCCCGCACCGCCGAGGATCGAGTCATCACCTGTACCGCCGGTAATGCTGTCCGCACCGGCACCACCGTCGATAATGTCGTTACCGGCACCACCGATCAGTGAATCATCACCGTTCATACCAAGGAGGGAGTCAGCACCAGCAGCACCATCCAGTGTAATCGACTCACCGTCTTTCGCTGTCAGGTTATCATCTTCAGATGTGCCGATGACATGCTCGATATCCCGGATCACATCATTACCGGCACCAGCCGTCGCCGTGTCATTCGACAGGTCAACGGTCACCGCATCGGTAATGTTCGAATAGTTCAGAATATCCGCACCGGCATCACCGTCATAAACGTCATTACCGGTTCCGGCGAAGATCGTATCGTCACCTGTTCCCGCATTGATTGTTACCGACCCGGCATTATCCGTGATCGTGTCGGATTGTGCCGATGCGATGAAATGCTCGATTTCATCAAAAGTATCCGAGCCTTCACCGGTAACCGTGCCACTTTCATTCGTGATCGTCGCCGTAATCGCAGACGCTGAATTCACAAAGGTCAGCGTATCCTGACCGGTGCCGCCATTGATCGTGTCATTGCCCAGGTTGCCTTCGATGAGATCATCGCCCTCGTCACCGAACAGCGTATCGTCACCATCGCCACCTGTGATCAGGTCGTTACCAGTGCCGCCGGAGACTTCATCATTGCCTGCGCCCGCATCAATGTGATCCGCCCCGCCGCTGCCGAGGATGCTGTCATCCGCAGAGGAACCCGTGATCGTGTCGTCGTGATTACCTGAAACAAAGACTTCAACACCGCTGAAGCTGTCAGTTCCAAGGCCGGTCACGGTACCTGCATCGTCACCTGAGAAAGTAACCGTCAGACCGCCCGCCGCCTTGTCCGTGTAGGACAGGGTATCCGTACCCGAGCCACCGATGATGCTCTCATCCGATGCATTGGCGATAATCGTATCGTTACCTGCACCACCGTCGAGCGTCAGCGCACTGGCACCAACACCGCCGGTGATCGTATCACCCTGGGCAGAACCCACGATTTCCTCGAACCCGGTGATCGTGTGCGTCCCAAAACCGGTTGCCAGGCTGTTCTCCACATCAATCGTCACCGCCGAGGTGGCCGCGCCCAGCGCCGCGTCACTGAAGGTCAGAACGTCATTGCTGCCGTCATGGCCGTCGAGCGTGTCATTGCCTGTACCACCGCTGAACGTATCATTCCCGTCAGAACCGATGACATGGTCAATACCGGAAACCGTATCCACTCCGTCACCGGAGATGGTGCCTGCATTGCCGTCGAGATTAACAGTAATCGGGCCGGAGACGGCGCCAAAGTCATAGAGGTCATTCCCCGCACCGCCGATAACACTGTCATCTCCGCGGCTGGCATAGATCACATCGTCGCCATCACCGGCGTCGATCACATCATTGCCGGTACCGCTGTCGATGGTGTCATTGCCTGTACCGGCGATGATGCTGTCTGCGCCCGCACCACCCGTGATCGAATCTGCACCTGCGCCGCCATCAATGGTGTCGTCGCCGTCGCCACCGATGACACTGTCATCACCGCTGCCTGCATTGATCGAATCTGCGCCCGTGCCACCGTCGATGGTGTCGTTGCCCGTACCGCCGATGATTGAGTCCGCATCTGCACCACCGCTGATGCTGTCGTCACCTGCGCCCGC
>WJPL01000001.1:165780-242793 GCA_009649675.1 Alphaproteobacteria bacterium HT1-32
TCATCACCGCTGCCTGCATTGATCGAATCTGCGCCCGTGCCACCGTCGATGGTGTCGTTGCCCGTACCGCCGATGATTGAGTCCGCATCTGCACCACCGCTGATGCTGTCGTCACCTGCGCCCGCATCAATCGTATCGGTTCCACCGGCACCAATGATCGAGTCATCACCGCCACCGCCCAGAATGCTGTCCGCATCCGCGCCGCCATCGATAATGTCGTTACCCGTGCCGCCATCAATGGTGTCCGTTCCGGCACCACCAAGAATAGAGTCTGCACCCGCATCACCAGTGATGCTGTCTGCACCGGTGCCGCCGTCGATAGTGTCGTTACCCGTGCCGCCGATAATCGAGTCTGCGTCCGCACCACCGTTAATGCTGTCATCGCCAGCACCGGCATCGATCCGGTCTGTACCGGCACCGCCGAGGATCGAGTCATCACCTGTACCGCCGGTAATGCTGTCCGCACCGGCACCACCGTCGATAATGTCGTTACCGGCACCACCAATCAACGAGTCATCACCATCCATACCAAGGATGGAGTCAGCGCCTATAGCACCATCGAGCGTGATGGATTCACCATCTTTCGCTGTCAGGCTGTCATCTGCAGATGTGCCGATGACATGTTCGATATCCCGGATCACATCGTTACCGGCACCAGCTGTCGCCGTGTCATTCGACAGGTCAACAGTCACCGCATCGGTAATATTCGCATAATTCAGGATATCCGCACCGGCATCACCGTCATAAACGTCATTACCGGTTCCCGCGAAGATTGTATCGTCGCCTGTTCCCGCATTGACCGTCACCGACCCGGCATTATCCGTGATCGTGTCGGACTGTGTCGAAGCGATAAAATGCTCGATTTCATCGAAGGTATCCGAGCCTTCACCGGTAACCGTGCCACTTTCATTCGTGATCGTCGCCGTAATCGCAGACGCTGAATTCACAAAGGTCAGCGTATCCTGACCGGTTCCGCCATTGATCGTGTCATTACCCAGGTTGCCTTCGATGAGGTCATCGCCCTCATTACCAAACAGCGTATCGTCACCGGAATTACCCGTCAGACTGTCATTACCGGTGCCGCCGGAGACTTCATCATTGCCCGCGCCCGCATCAATGTGATCCGCCCCGCCGCTGCCGAGGATGCTATCATCCGCAGAGGAACCCGTGATCGTGTCGTCGTGATTACCTGAAACAAAGACTTCAACACCGCTGAAGCTGTCAGACCCAAGGCCGGTCACGGTACCTGCATCATCACCTGAGAAGGTAACGGTCAGACCGCCGGTCGCTTTCTCTGTATAGGACAGCGTATCCGTGCCGGAACCGCCGAGGATGCTTTCATCCGACGTATTTGCATTGATCGTATCGTCACCGACACCACCATCCAGCGTCAGCGCATCGGCACCTGTGCCACCTGTAATCGTGTCGCCAAAGGCAGACCCGACAATACGCTCGAAGCCCGAAATCGTATGTGTACCAAAGCCGCTGGCCAAGCTGTTCTCGATATCAATCGTCACAGCAGACGTTGCCGCGCCAACGCCCGTATCACTGAAGGTCAGGGTATCGCCCAGACCATCATGACCATCAAGCGTGTCACTACCTGTACCACCACCGAACGTATCATTTCCGTCAGAACCGATGACATGGTCGATACCGGAGACTGTATCCACTCCATCGCCCGAGATGGTGCCCGCATTGCCGTCGAGATTGACCGTAACCGGGCCGGAGACGGCGCCGAAGTCATAGAGGTCATTACCCGCACCGCCGACAACACTGTCATCACCGCGACTGGCATAAATCAGATCGTCGCCATCACCGGCGTCGATCACATCATTGCCGGTACCACTGTCGATCGCATCATTGCCTGTACCGGCGATGATGCTGTCCGCACCGGCACCGCCCGTAATCGAGTCAGCGCCCGCACCTGCATCAATAATATCGTCGCCATTCTGGCCGTGGATCAGATCGTTGCCCTGACCACCGAAGATGGTGTCATTACCGCTACCGCCCTCAATCGTGTCATTACCGACAAGCGAACTGTTCGAGTCATCACCATAAATGACATCGTCACCACCGAGACCAAAGATCGTATCGTTTCCGCCTTCACCATAGAGACGGTTACCGTAACCATCGTCATGGGTATTGGAATCGTCGCCAGTGATAAGGTCATCCTGATCCGAACCGGTCACATTCTCGATGCTTGAGAATTTATCGTACCCCTGATCGGCTCCAATATTCTGGTAGTCTGTTTCGCGAAGATCGATGGTGATGCCGCCGCCGGATGCAAATTTATAGCTAAGTGCATCGCGACCTTCGTCACCCTGAATGGAATCGTTCCCGCCGCTTGGTGCAAAGGTATCATCACCGCCAGACCCGATAAGGGTGTTACCAAGCGAGTCACCGTCCAGACCATCTGAAGCCGCCGTCCCCTTCACAACCTCAATGTCATAAATGCGGGAGGTGAAGGTGTCGTTGCCAAGGATATAGGTTGCCGTTCCGTAGGTTCGGGTATCGTCATCAACACCTGCTGCCAGATTGATCTGAAGATCATCCATAAAGGTGAAGTCGAGAAGGTCACCAGAACCGATACCGGAGCCACCCTCTGTGAGGTGATCACCATAGAAGGTGTCGTTACCGCCGGTTACAACAAACCGGTCATTACCGGAGCCGCCAACGAGAGTATCGTCATAGAGGCCTTCACTGGTGAGAGACTCGGACGAACCGCTTCCTGTCAGCCGGCCATCACCGACCAGCGTGTCATCGCCGGCATCCCCAAAGAGTGTATCGGAACCGCGGTTACCGAAAATCCGGTCCTGGTCATTACCGCCATAAATCGTGTCATTGCCGCCATTGATAGAGTCGTTACCATCGCCGAACAGCGTATCGTTTCCGGCAAGCCCCCGCAGCTCGTTGCTGAGAGTATCGCCGGTGATCAGATCACCGAATGCACCACCGATCAGACCTTCGATATTGATGAAATTATCAACACCATCGGCACCACTGGACGTCCCGCTGCCGGCATTATCGGTCAGCGTGACTGTGACGGCGCCCGCTGCATTCTGGTAGGAAGCAAAATCACGCCAGTCTGCATCGAACACACCTTCAATGATATCGTTACCGGCACCACCGACCAGCGTGTTAAAGCCGCCATTACCATCCAGCGATTCGTCACCGCCCCAGGCGATCAGAGTATCGTCGCCACCCCAGGCGATCAGGGTATCGTTACCACCACGGGCAATCAGCGTATCGTTAGAGCCGACCGAGGCACCGCTGTCGCCATCGTCAATGAGGTTATCACCATCGCTACCGCGCAGCTTGTCGGCATAAACAGAACCTTCTGCGTTCTCGACATTATCCAGCTCTGCCAGATTAACGACGGTTGTCCCCGCCGTATTCAGACGGTTAACCGTGCCGCTTTCCGGCCCGCGTGCGCTGAGGTCAATCGTTACGGCTGAATTGGCGTTTGCAGCACTGACCGTATCATTGCCGGCACCACCATCAATGATATCAGTTCCGCCTTCACTGAAACCAATCCAGTCATCACCGGACCCGCCATCAATGGTATCCGTACCGCCGCTGCCACCAGCCAGGCTGTCATTACCGGCTTCACCGAAGATTGTGTCATTGCCGACACCCGCAATAACGGAATCATCGCCCGCACCGCCATAAATTGTGTCCTTACCGCCATCCGTTCCGATGATCAGGTCATTACCGTCACCGCCCGACAGCGTATCGTTACCGGCGCCACCATTCAGCGTATCGTCACCGGCACCACCTTCAAGCAGATCATTACCGCCAAGGCCGGCTTCCAGATGGTCATTACCATCGCCGCCAACCAGCGTGTTTGCCGACGTATTACCGGTCAGACTGTCATCACCTGCTTCACCTGCAAGGTAGTCAGAACCGCCGCTGCCGCCATAAATCACGTCATTACCGGCACCGCCACGAATGGTATTGGTTTCTGTGTTCCCGGTCAGGCTGTCATCTGCCTGGCCACCAATCAGACCTTCGATGCTAATCAGACTGTCTGTGCCGTCAGCGCCCGTGTTCTGGCTGCCTGTTTTTGTCAGATCGACAGAAACCGAGGCTGTTGCCTCAGAATAGGACGCATAATCGAAGCCGGTACCGCCATTGATGGTGTCATTGCCCTTGCCACCTTCAAGCGTGTCATTGCCGGCAAGACCCAGCAGCGTGTCAGAATTCGCGCTGCCGGTGATTGTATCGCCGCTGCTTGTTCCTTCGACGATCTCGAACCCTGCAAGAGAGTCCGAACCCTGTCCGGTCGCGACACCGTTGCCCAGATGCACATTCACAGCTGAACCGTCGAGATTGAAGACCAGCTTGTCTGCCGTGCCAGCCCCCCCGTTCAGCGAGTCATCGCCAAGGCCACCATTGATGGTGTCATTACCCGCATTACCGAGCAGCGTTTCATTTGCCGCACTACCAGTCAGCGTATCATTACCCGAACCGCTGTTGATGACCTCGACCGAGGTCAGCTTGTCTGCGCCATACTGGGCAGACGTAACCGTTTCATTTGCCAGATTAACCGTAATCCCGGTTGTCGCGCCGCTCAGGTTGACCTGATCAACGCCCGCACCACCGAGGATCGTGTCGGAGCCGGCATCCATATTGAAGGTATCGTTGCCCGAACCACCAACCAGCGTGTTGCTGGCGGCGTCACCGCTGAGCAGATCCGCGAAATTCGAGCCGATAACACCATCGATATTGACCAGTGTGTCAGTCCCGGCACCGGTATTCTGCCCGCCCGTATTTGACAGGTCTACCGTAACACCACTTGTCGACCCCTGATAGGAGGCAAAGTCGATGCCGCCGCTGCCACCACTGATGAAGTCGTTCCCAAGACCACCTTCCAGCGTATTGTTGCCGGCAGACCCTGTCAGACTGTCATTCGAGGCGGAACCAATAGCATTTTCAATTCCCGTGAGCACATCAGTCGAGCCCGAATCATAGCTGGCCTGACTGTCGCCAAGGTTGAGAACAACACTGCCGGTGCTCCAGTTATAATCGGCCGTATCACCCGCCCCGGAACCACCTTCAAGGGTATCATTACCGCCACCACCACGCAGCGTGTCATTACCCGCACCGCCGGTCAGCCGGTTGGCCGAGGAGGTTCCTGTCAGCAGATCGGCATTTGCCGAGCCCACCAGATTTTCAAATCCGGAGAGAGCATCCGTCCCGGCACCCTGCGTATTCTGTGCACCGCTTGTGGACAGATCGACCGTAACACCGGTTGATCCCGAAAGATTGGCGTAGGAGAGCGTATCGTTGCCAGAACCACCGATCAGGCTGTCATCACCACCAATATCCAGCACCAAATCATTACCGGCACCTGCATCAAGAGTCTGGGAACCGGCAGTACCAATCAGGGTATCTGCGCCCGAGCCGGTCACAACATGTTCGAAGGAGGTAATTGAATAGGCTGAGCCGGTTGTGCTGAGCGTATTGTTGCCAAGATCAACGACAACCGAGCCGGTTGCCGAAACGGTTACCCGGTCAGTTCCCGCACCACCGTCAAGCGTGCCTGAACCACCGGAAATGGTGAAGCTGTCACCCTGCGCCGAACCTGTAACCAGTTCGATATCCTGCAGCGTATCAGTGCCTTCACCAATCACCGTATCGTCGCCACTGGTCAGGCTGACTGTTACAGCACCTGTGGAGTCCGCATAGGATGCCAGGTCATTACCGCCAGCACCGGAAATCAGGTCGTCGCCCTGACCACCGACAAAGGTTTCGTTTGAGGCGCTGCCGGTCAGGGTATCGTTGTTGCCGGAACCGACAACGACTTCAAACCCGGAAATCGAATCCGTGCCTTCACCCGTTGCAATACTGGTTGCCAGATTGACCGTAACCGACCCGGTCGAATTGGCATAAGACAGGGTGTCTGAGAGAGCGCCACCTGCGAGAGAATCGTCACCGGCACCGCCTTCAATGAAGTCAGCTCCGTCGCCGCCCAGTATCGTATCATCGCCATCACCACCCCGAAGAGTATCGGCACCTTTGCCGCCTGTCAGGATGTCATTACCGCCGGCACCGCTGATGATGTCGTTCCCTGAGCCGCCATCAAGGTTTTCATCTGCCCCACTGCCCAGAATGCTGTCGGCATGGCTGCCCGCGATGACAGACGAGAAGTTACTGATGACATCATTGCCATCACCACCCGTCGCCGAGCCAGCAGCAAGGTCGACTGTTACCGCACTGGTAGCCGTGCTGTAGTCCACCGTGTTGGCGCCATCATTACCATCAAGCGTATCGTCACCAAGACCGCCGCGGATCGTGTCATTTCCGGCGCCCCCCTGGATAACGTTGGAATTCGCATCGCCGGTAAGACTGTCGTTTCCGGCACCACCTGTCAGGTTTTCAATACCGGAGAGCGTGTCCGAACCGGCACCACCGCTGGCAGAGCCCGTGGAAAGGTTGACCGTCACCGCCGTTGACTGATCCGAATAATCAGCAAGGTCAACGCCATCCCCACCGATCAGCGTATCGGCACCTGCGCCACCCCTGAGTGTGTCGGAACCAGCACCGCCGGACAGCAGATTCGCCCCTGCATCACCGGTCAGTGTGTCGTCAGAAGCCGACCCGATAACGGCTTCAAAGCCGGAGATCGTATCATTACCCGCCGCACCTGAGGTCAGACCGGTGGACAGATCAACAGCGACGGCACCTGTTACCGCGCTGTAGCTGAGTGTATCGCTGCCAGCACCACCAGCAATCGTATCATTGCCCAGATTGGCAATGACAAAGTCATTACCCGCACCAGCATTAATGGCATCATTACCTTCACCGGCATCAATCGTGTCGGAAGCCGCGCTACCCGTGACGCTGTCTGCATAAGAGGTTCCGATAACCGCTTCGATATTTTGCAGCGTATCATTACCGCCAGCACCGGTTACCGCACCTGTCGACAGGTTAACCGTCACGGCACCGGTTGCATCAGCATAAGTCACCGTGTCGTTTCCGACACCGCCATCGATAACGTTATTCACCCCGTCGTCACCGGCGACACCATGCTTGCCGGACAACAGGTCATCAAAGCCGGAACCCTGGATATTCTCGATGCTGACCAGTGTATCTGACCAGCCCGTCCCGGAACTGTTGGCATCATTCAGCGACGCCGTCACACCGGACAGGCTGTTGATATAGCTCAGCGTATCGCTGCCAGCACCGCCATTAAGGTAATCACTGCCGGCACCGCCCTGCAGAATATCATTGCCATCACCGGCCAGCAGGGAGTCGTTGCCCGAACCACCTTTCAGCGTGTCATTACCGGCACCGCCGGCATAAACCTCAAAGCCATCAAACCTATCGGTTCCGGCTGACCCGCTGACGGAGCCGGTGGATACATCAATGAAGACTCCAGACGACACATTGGCATAAGACAGCGTATCAACACCGTCCCCGCCAACCAGAGAATGCCCGGCCAGCCCGCCGGTCAGAGTATCTCCCTGCGCGGAGCCTATGACCCCTTCAATATTCGACAGAGTATCCTGGCCAACACCCGTGCTCTGGCCAGAAGTGACCGACAGATCGACGGTGACACCGCTGGTTGCGCCCGCATAAGAGGCAAAGTCGAAACCTGCACCCCCATTGATCGTGTCATCACCCAGGCCGCCTTCAAGAGTGTTATTCCCGCTGGAGCCGGTAATGACATCGTTGAAAGCCGAACCAATGGCATTTTCAATACCTGAAAGGCTATCCGTACCGCCGGAATAGGTAACTTTCTGCGAAATTACGGTCGTGCTTGAAAGATCAATCGTAACCGACCCGCCAGACCAGCCATAACTGACAAAGTCACCGGCACCCGCGCCGCCAACAAGGCTGTCACTTCCACCACCGCCCGAGAGCGTGTCATTACCCGAGCCACCCTGAATCAGGTTCGCAGAACTGTCGCCGCTGAGCATATCTGCAGCGCTGCTGCCAGTCAGATTCTCAAAACCCGCGATCACATCCGTGCCGAGCCCGCT
Organism: Alphaproteobacteria bacterium HT1-32; assembly: GCA_009649675.1. Classification (NCBI taxonomy): domain Bacteria; kingdom Pseudomonadati; phylum Pseudomonadota; class Alphaproteobacteria; species Alphaproteobacteria bacterium HT1-32. Next base: position 173,766 of record WJPL01000001.1, read on the forward strand.
GGCCGTACCAGCCGCGAGATCCACTGTGACACCTGTTGTCGATGTCGAGAAGCTCAGGGTATCGTTCCCCGCACCACCGGTCAGCGAGTCATCACCGGCATCACCAAAGACAGTGTCATTGCCACCGGATGCATCAAGAATATTGGCGCCCGCGTCGCCGCGAATAACATCGCCAAAACCCGACCCGATGATGTTCTCAATACCGGACAGACTGTCTGACCCGGCAGAACCGGTAGCTGTACCGTTCGCCAGATCAACGCTGACAGCCGCCGACTGATTACTGTACGAAAGCGTATCCGAACCAGCATCACCAAACAGCGTATCGTTGCCGGCGTCAGAGATGAAAAGATCGTCCCCGTCCCCCCCGAAAAGGGTGTCGGCACCGGCACCGCCGTCAATCGTGTCGTTGCCGACCTTGCCTGACAGAATATTTGCGGCAGAACTGCCGGTCAGGATGTCATCAAAATTCGAACCGGTAACGGCTTCAATTGAGATCAGCGTATCGGCCGCATCGCCACCACCAGTTACAATCGTGGTGCCTGTGCTGAGATTCACCGAGACGCCGGCACCCTCCCCAACAAAGCTGACGGCGTCAAAACCGGCACCACCGTCGAGCGTATCACCACCGCCATGGCCAATCAGGACGTCATCACCGGCACCACCGATCAGCGTATCGGCGCCCATTGCGCCAAGCAGCAGGTCATTGCCGGCACCGCCGGAAATAGAAGCCGCCGGACCGGATGTGAACAGGAAGTCATCACCCGAGGATCCCGCACCAAAATCGGCAGAAGGACTGGAGGAAAAGAAATACTGACCGGTAACGCCATTATCCTCATAAATCAGGCTGGTAACGGAATAATTGGAGAAATGGTTGAGGACGCGCATGGAATGCACATCAGAACCGCCGGAATTTGACAGGAAGATAATGTCATCACCGGCCTTGTAAGCCGACAGCAGGCCAAAGGAACCGGTGATCATGATAGCGTCGCCGGTTGTCCCCGCACCGTCGCCCTGAATAATCAGGTCATGGCCTTCGGAAATCTGCAGGACATCGGAACCGGCGCCGCCCTCCAGTGTATCATTACCCAATCCACCGCTCAGGGTATCAACGCCGGTCTGGCCCCGGAGATGATCATCACCCGCACCGCCAACAAGGCTGTCATTCCCGAGACCGCCATAGATCGAGTCACTCCCGCCACCGCCATCAATGACATCATCGCCACTGCCGCCAAACAACGTATCCGCACCGTCTGCGGACTGAATGCTGTCGTTACCGGCACCCGCATCAAGATGAAATCCGATGGAATCATTACCCGAAACCTGGGTAACCCGGTCATTACCTGCTGACAAATAGATCAGGTCACTTTCCGGCAGAGAATAAGTTGCTGTACCGTTACTGACCGTTCCAACAGAGCCAGAGCCGTTCAGCTCAACCGTAACACCTGTGCTGTACAGCTCAAAAGAAAGGGTGTCGGAGCCATCACCGCCCGAAAACTCGTTGGTCCCGGAGCCAGCACCCAGATTGAAGACCCGGCTGCCAACAACATTGTTGGAAACTGTGGGTTCTGCGGCAGTTGTCGCAAGGCCAACCAGCAGCTTGTCATCACCAGCGCCACCCGAATAGGTGTCGTTACCACCACGATCAATCAGCAGGTCATCACCGGCCCCGCCAAAGATGGTATCGTCACCGGAATATCCATCCAGCGTATTGGCTTCGTCACCACCGGTAATCGTATCGTTACCGGCACCACCGATTATATTCTCGATGCTGATCAGCGTATCATTGCCAATTTCATTTGCAGCGCCGGAAGCCGTGTCATTGCCCAGATCGACCGTGATCGAGGTATTGGCACTCATATAGAAAACCCAGTCGTCCCCTTCGCCACCGTCGTAGGTGTCGTCACCGAGTCCGGTGCCACCAATAATCGTATCACCGCCGGTTCCGCCGGAGACAAAATCGTTACCGGCATCGCCGGTCAGAATATCATTACCTAAGCCGCCGATGACAACGTCACCACCGCCACCGCCAAGCACCAGGTCACTACCGCCGCCGCCATCCAGCGTATCATCACCAGCACCACCGAAAATGGTTTCACCCGTCGTACTACCGACAAATGTTCCGTTAATCGGGCCAAAGACGGTCTGAACAACTTCCTGCTCAACAACGCCGCCGACGATTGAATTATCACCATCCTGCATGCCGGACGACGCATCGCCGGCACTGATCGAGCCGACATCAACACCGCCGACAGTTTCAATTCCCTGGTTACCGACATAATCACCACCGGTAACCACATCGATCTCGCCCTCCTCAGGCGCTCCCGACAAATCCGGTCCGAACGCCTCTGGTTCCGCCTCAAGCTCACCTTCCAGAACCGGCGGTCCTGCAGCCTCTTCAAGCGCGACCTCTTCGCCTTCGCCCTCCTCCGCCTCTTCCGGAGTTTCCTCTCCCTCAAGGGCCTCTTCCGGAACCGGCGGACCGGCTTCGTCTTCCGGCGCATCAGGACCAGCCTGATCATCATTCTCATTGCCGGCATTGCCGGAATCAAAAGTGTTCTGAGGCAAGGACCGCAGAGCGGGCGCAAATGTCTGTTCAAACTGCTGCGCGGAAACCGTGAAGGTCTGAACCGGCGGCACGTTGATACCGAGAACCTGAGTCGCCTGGAACGGCTGGTTCAGAATCTGAACACCGGCATCGTTGTAAACGGCGATTTCACCGACCTGACCGTCACTTTCCTGCGTCAGAACAACCGTCAGTGTCTGACCATCACCAAGGTCAATACCGCCCTTCGTTCCACGAATACCGATTGTCGCGACAGGTGTCTTGACCTGCATCGCATCAACGCCGGTCTTGGAAATCTTGCCCGAGACAAACGAGAACACACCCTGAACCAGAGAGAAGCTGGACGAACCACTTTCTGTGTTCGGATCATAAATCAGCTCGTCCAGTACCATCGTCCCGTCGGCACCCAGCGAGAAAGTCGTGTCGTCGACAAAAACAATCCCGACCGCACCATCACTGCCGGTCTCAAGCTGATCCCCCTGATAGATCGGATCGCCTGCCATCAGCTCAACCTGAGTGCCATCAAGACGAATGGCGTAAACTTCACCCTCAGCTGATTCCACACGACCGATAGGCTGGGCTTCCGCATCCGACGCCCCGGCCTGTGCGACCTGACCGGGAGCAAGCGGCCCGGCAAGCCGACTGGCAAGTGCACCTTCAATCTTTGCGCCGGTAACAGACTGAATATCCGCGAGAGGTTCCTGAGCGAAATAATCCCGGATGACTACCGTTTTGCCATTGCCAAATTCCAGAACAATGTCATGGCCACTTCGGCTGAAATCAGCAGTCGCAGGCTGCAAACCATCAGGAAGAATTATCTTTCCCGAACTGTTTGTCTCAATTACGAGATCAGCGCCCCGTTCTGAACCGCCTGAATTTCCTGTCGCCATGTCACCCACCTGACAGCAATTTTGCTGCTTCCTGCCCCATCTCTGAGACCAATTCGGTCACCGGCACCTGCCGACGAGCCATTTGGAAAAACCCTCATCCTCTAAAATCCCGCAGTTTTCCGCTACTATCTACTCCAACGGACCACCGTCAGGGACTTCAATCACGCAATTGACCTTAATGCAGAAAGCTGCACAAACACACTATAACAAGATCACTTAAAGGATCTTATATCAATATTTCTGGAGGGATGTAGCCGACCGCCTAACCGGCAAATCTTCACGGCGATTCCATCCCGGGAACGGAACTTATCCGCTCCGCAGACCGGACGCAGTGATGGCAGTCACGCCTGAGTTTTCAGGACATATCGCCCCGGTGCCGGCTCGATAAAATACGCCATGGGACTCACCGGAACGGTATCTGCTTCAGAATTGCCGACAGCATCAAGGAAGCACTTCCAGCCAGGCCACCAGGAGCCTTCTTCACGAGGTGCATCAACCGGCAACTGCTCTGCGGGCACCCCATCTGCAAGTGCCGAAGTCAGGTTCCGGAATCCATATTTCTTCTGCCCCGGCGAATTGATTACACCGGCAACATGACCGCTTCCTGCAAGAACAAATTGCGGTGTACCGCCGACATTCCCGGCCCCTTTCCAGACAGACTGCCAGGGAGCAATATGATCATCTTCGGTCGCCAGAAAGAATGTCGGGCGATTGATCAGCCCAAGATCAATGGAGCGGCCGGCCAGACAAAGCGCTCCCGGCGATACCAGACGGTTACCCTCATACATATTCCGGAGATAGTAACTGTGCATTGCAGCCGGCATCCGGGTATTATCGGCATTCCAGTGCAGAATATCGAACGGCCTCGGGTCTCGTCCCATCAGGAAATGCTCGATAAAAAAGGACCAGAAGAGGTCTTTCGATCTCAGAAACGAGAAGACATCTGCCATTTCTCTGCCGTCCAGAAAGCCTGCCGATGCCATATGTTCATCAATCAGGGTCAGCACATCGGGTGAGATAAACGCCCCGATATCCCCAGGCTCGGAAAAATCGAGAAGCGTCGTCAGGAAACTATAGGACGAGGGGCCTTTTTCGCCTCCCGCAGCATACCAGGCTGCTGTCGCCGCCAGCAGCGTTCCGCCAAGACAATAGCCAACCGCATGATAAGCCGGAACCTCCAGCAACTCACATAGCCGCCGCCCCATCTCAACGGGGCCGGCAAGCATGTAGTCTTCAAAGTCGGTCTCAGCCAGTCCGGCATCAGGATTAATCCAGGACAGAACGCAGACTGTATGCCCCTGCTCCGTCAGCCACCTGATCAGGCTGTTTTGCGGCCGGAGATCAAGGATATAGAACTTATTGATCCAGGGCGGCACAATCATGACAGGCAAGGCGTTGGTCGGGCCGTTCTCAGGCTCATAAACGAGCAACTGGCAAAGCGCATTTTCAGCAATGACATAACCGGGGGTAACAGCGATATCACGCCCCGGCATAAAGGCCCCCGCCGGGGACATCGGAGCAACCAGCCTGCCTGTTTCCACGTCCAGTCGTTCAACAAGATTGCCTATCGATCTGACAAAACTCTCCCCGTCTGTTTCGACCAGATGTCGAAGCGCCGCAGGGTTGGTAAACAGACTATTGGCCGGACAAAGCGCCTCAGCAGACAGTCTCGTCAGAAATCTGCCCCGTACACCCTCCGCTGCATTATCTGATGCCAGTAATTCCGCAATCTCGGCCATACTTTCCGACAAGCGGTCATAAGTTCTGCGCAAATGCCGGAACCCCCGGTGACTCTGCCAGAACTCATCCGAAAACCGTCGGTCAGGAGATGTGGTATCGGTGCTGGAACTCTCTTCAGTCAGCGGCGCGGAGAAAATCTCAATCAGCTTATTATGCCAGACAGCCGCAACCTCCGGGTTATCGGCAACCCCCGCCCAGAACCTGCGCAGGGCATCTGCCTGCACATCCATCACTTGCGTCATGAAGGGGCGTTCTGCCGGCAAAGGAGCGCTGTCCCCGACAAGCTTGTCAAACAAGGCAGCCCCTGATTTCCGGCAGGACTGCCTCAATTCATCGCGGAGCAGATGATCATCCTGATCAGCCATCAGGAATACCATATGTCCGGTTTTGTTCTTGTATGACAACTGACCGATTGCAGTGTGGAACGCTCAAAGGTAGCCTCTCGCCAACAGATTTCTTGGAGAAGAATAGCATGGATATGTCAGGTGAGTACCGGATTCCCGCCTCAAGGGAAACCGTTTGGCAGGCCCTTAATGACCCGGATGTCCTGCGGGAATGTATCCCCGGCTGTGACAGCCTGGATAAAACATCCGAAACCTCTTTCGAGGCTCGTGTGACAGCAAAGGTCGGGCCCGTTAAGGCCAAGTTCGGCGGCGAGGTTGAACTTTCTGACATCAACCCGCCCCAGTCCTACAAAATATCAGGGCAGGGAAAAGGCGGTGCGGCAGGCTTCGCCAAAGGCGGGGCTGAAGTCAGTCTTGAAGAAGTCGGTGACGAGACAATTCTGCGCTATGAAGTGAATGCCACAGTTGGTGGAAAACTGGCCCAGATCGGATCCCGTCTGGTCGACAGCACGGCCCGCAAGATGGCCGATCAGTTTTTCGGAAAATTCGTTGAAGTTGTCAGTGCAAAGGAAGCTGCGGGCTGACCGCTTGCAGTGGTTTCGGCACCCTGCCTTTGCTTGACGCAAGGCGCAGTGCCACCACATACTTCGTAACAAGTGCAGCCGGCAATCGGCGCAGACATTATAAGTGACACATAACTTAGGGAGGTTGCCATGAGCACCGTATCCATGACGGTGAACGGCAAGTCGGTATCGGCCGATGTCGAAGACCGCACATTGCTGGTTCAGTTGCTACGTGAACATCTGGGACTGACGGGAACCCATGTCGGCTGTGATACCAGCCAGTGCGGTGCCTGTGTCGTCCATGTAAACGGCACATCTGTAAAAAGCTGCACCATGCTGGCCGGACAGGCTGACGGCGCTGAAATTCAGACAATCGAAGGGCTGGCGAATGGCGATGAACTGCATCCCATGCAGGAAGCCTTTCGTGACAATCACGGCCTGCAATGCGGCTTCTGCACACCCGGCATGGTGATGAGCGCCGTCGATCTGGTGAAAGAAAATGCCGATCCGAGTGACCAGGAAATTCGTGAATGGCTGGAAGGCAATCTTTGCCGTTGCACGGGGTATCAGAACATCGTGAAGGCCATCAAGGCCGGCGCGGCTGCAATGAGGAGTTAAGATTATGCCAGATGATGGAATCGGCGCATCAGTACTTCGCAAGGAAGACTTCCGCTTTCTGACCGGTCGCGGCAATTACACCGACGACATCAACCGCCCGGGGCAGACCCATGCTGTCATCTTGCGCTCCCCTCACGCCTTCGCAAAAATTAACGGCATCGATATCTCCGCAGCCAAGTCGGCTCCCGGCGTTGTTGCTATCTTCACCGGCGCGGACATGGCTGCCGACGAGATTGGTGGCCTGCCCTGCGGATGGCTGATCCACAACAAGGACGGCTCGCCGATGAACGAACCGGGGCATCCCCCGCTCGTCACTGACCATGTCCGTCATGTTGGCGATCAGGTTGCCGTGGTCATCGCAGAAACCCGGTCTCAGGCCCGTGACGCTGCGGACCTGATCGAAGTCGATTACGAGGTCCTGAAAGCCTGCGTCGATACCGCTTCTGCTGACAAGGACGATGCGGCACAGGTCTGGCCCGGTATTGCTGAAAACAACACCTGCTATGACTGGCATCTTGGTGAAAAAGACGAGGTTGAGTCAGCCTTCGCCAAGGCAGCGCATGTCACCTCCGTTGATATCGTCAATAACCGGCTTGTGGCCAACCCCATTGAACCCCGGGCCGCTGTTGCAGAATTTGATACGGCCACCGGTGATTACACCCTGTTCACAACAAGCCAGAATCCGCATGTCATCAGACTGCTGATGGGCGCGTTCGTGCTCAACATTCCTGAACACAAGCTGCGTATTGTCGCCCCCGATGTCGGTGGCGGATTCGGGTCGAAGATTTTCCATTACGCAGAAGAAGCCATTCTGACCTGGGCATCGGCAAAGGTACGCCGTCCGATCAAATGGACTGCCGACAGGTCTGAAAGCTTTCTGAGCGACGCACAGGGCCGGGATCACGTCACCCATGCTGAACTCGCCATGGATGCGAACAACAAGATCATCGCATTCCGGGTGAACACAAAGGCAAATATGGGGGCATATCTCTCTACCTTTGCGTCCTGTGTTCCGACCTATCTCTATGCAACGCTGCTTTCCGGTCAATATGCGATCCCGCATATCTATGCCGAAGTAAAGGCGGTCTTTACCAACACGGTTCCGGTTGACGCCTATCGTGGTGCCGGACGGCCTGAAGCGACTTATGTCGTGGAACGCGTCGTTGATCTGGCCGCACGTGAACTGGGTATGGATCCGGCAGAATTCCGGCGGCTGAACTTTGTCGCGAAAGATGCCTTCCCCTATCAGACCGCGGTCGCCCTGCAATATGATATCGGTGACTATGAGGCTTCCCTCGATGAAGCCTTGCAGGCGTCCGATTATGCAGGCTTCCCGGCACGGAAAGCCCAGTCCGAAGCCAATGGAAAACTGCGTGGTATCGGTCTCTGTTCCTACATCGAAGCCTGTGGCATTGCGCCAAGTGCGGTTGCAGGTGCGCTCGGTGCCCGGGCCGGTCTTTTTGAAACCGCCAATGTCCGGGTCAACCCGACCGGTTCCGTCACCGTTTTCACGGGCTGTCATTCCCATGGTCAGGGGCATGAGACGACCTATGCCCAACTGGTCGCTGACCGGTTGGGAATTCCCGTCGGCAATGTCGCTGTCGTTCATGGTGATACCGGGAAAATCCCCTTTGGTATGGGCACCTACGGCTCCCGGTCTCTCGCCGTTGGCGGCTCGGCCATCGTGAAGGCAATGGACAAGATCGTGGCCAAGGCCACCAAGATTGCAGCACACATGCTGGAATCATCGGAATCGGATATCGAGTTTGTTGACGGCGCGTTCAACGTCAAGGGAACCGACAAGTCCCTGACCTTCGGTGAAGTTGCTCTTTCCGCCTATGTTCCACACAACTATCCGCACGAAGACGGGGTTGAGCCGGGACTGGATGAAACAGCCTTTTATGATCCGGCAAACTTCACGTTCCCCGCAGGTACCTATGTCTGCGAAATCGAAATTGACCCGGAAACCGGCGTCATCGACGTGGTCAGCTTTACTGCGGCTGATGATTTCGGTGTCATCGTCAATCCGATGATTGTTCAGGGTCAGGTTCATGGTGGTGTCGCCCAGGGTCTTGGCCAGGCACTGCAGGAGAACTGCGTCTATGACAGCGACGGCCAGTTGCTGACCGGCTCCTACATGGATTACTGCATGCCGCGGGCTGATAACCAGCCGATGACATTCAACCTGAACATCCATGACGGAACCGCCTGTACCCATAACCCGCTGGGTGTGAAGGGTTGCGGTGAAGCTGGTGCCATCGGTTCTCCTGCTGCCCTGATGAACGCCGTCTATGACGCCCTCGGACAAGACCTGCAAATGCCGGCAACAGCCCAGAAAGTCTGGAACCTGTGCCAGTCCCTCAAAGCCGCTGCTGAATAAGGAGGCAGAAACATGTATGATTTCACCTACAGGAAAGCTTCCTCACCCGATGAAGCAGCGAAGGCATTCGCATCCGCAGACGACGCCACCTATATGGCTGGCGGCATGACGCTGATTCCAACACTGAAGCAACGTCTGGCCAGTCCGTCAGATGTTATCGACCTTGGACCGGCCTCTGAACTTGCCGGTATCAAGGCCGGCGGCAACAGCATCACGATCGGTGCCATGACGACCCATGCGACGGTGGCTGCCTCGGCAGACGTCCGTAATACCATTCCGGCGCTGGCATCTCTTGCCGGCGGTATCGGCGATCCGGCCGTCCGCCACCGGGGCACCATCGGCGGATCGGTTGCGAACAATGACCCGGCTGCCGACTATCCCTCAGCCGTGCTTGGTCTGGGAGCCACGGTTCACACCAACAAGCGGGACATTGCTGCCGACGATTTCTTTGTCGGCATGTTTGAAACCGCCCTTGAAGAAGGTGAACTGATTACCGGCTTTACATTTCCACTGCCGGAAACTGCGGCCTATTCAAAATTCCCGAACCCGGCATCACGCTATGCCGTTGTTGGTGTTTTTGTCGCCAAAACCGGATCCGGTGTGCGTGTTGCCGTCACCGGTGCAGGACCGTCGGTTTTCCGCGCCACGGAAATGGAAGCAGCACTGAGTGTTGATTTCTCAGCCAAGGCACTTGATGGCATCACGGTTGACGCCAGCGGCCTGAATAGCGATATCCATGCTTCAGCCGAATATCGCGCCCATCTGGTTGGTGTTATGGCAAAACGGGCTGTTCAAGCAGCCGCCTGATATACCGACCTGGCGAACTATAGACGGCGGCGGTCCCTGACCGCCGCCGTTTGCCGTTCAGGAAAGCAGAGAAATGACACTTGAAGATCCGATAAAAACTGTCGACGCGACCTCCAACCTCCTTCGTTCAGGCAATTATCTGGCCGACCGGTCACTTGCCACGGCCATCCATCTGGCACTCAAGCTGAAACGACCGCTTTTCCTTGAAGGCGAAGCCGGGGTTGGAAAGACAGAGATCGCCAAGGTACTGAGCGCCACGCTTGGACGTAATCTGGTCCGGCTGCAATGCTATGAAGGCCTTGATGTCAGTTCCGCCGTTTATGAATGGAACTATCCGGCCCAGATGGTTGAAATCCGTCTGGCCGAAGCAGCCGGCGATGCCGGTCGCGATCAGCTGGCATCCGCCATCTTCAATGAACGGTTTCTGATTGAACGCCCCATCCTGCAAGCCCTTCGCCCTGACAGGAAAGGCCCGCCGGTCTTGCTGATTGATGAACTGGACCGGGCCGATGAGCCGTTTGAAGCCTTTCTTCTGGAGGTGCTTTCGGATTATCAGGTGACGGTGCCTGAACTGGGACCGATTGTTGCCGCCGAACCGCCGATCGTGATCATCACTTCAAACCGGACGCGCGAGATCCATGACGCGATCAAACGCCGCTGTTTCTATTACTGGGTGGACTATCCGACAGCTGAACGGGAAGCGGAAATTCTTGCCGTAAAAGCACCCGGCGCAAACGAAGCCCTGAGCCGCCAGATCGTTGCCTTCGTCCAGAAGCTCCGGGATGTGGATTTGTACAAGCTTCCGGGGATTGCCGAGACTATCGACTGGACGAATGCGCTGATGCAGCTCGATGTCATCGATCTTGATCCCGCGAGTGTCGATTCCACATTAGGTATATTGCTGAAATATCAGGATGACATCGAACGTCTGCGCGGCAGCGAGGCTATGAGCATCCTCAATCAGGTGAAGTCCGAAATTGCATCAGGTACGGCAGCCTGATCCGATGACAGGTGAAGACGTGACAGCGATCCGGCAACTACAGCAGGGGAAATCAGGCGGGCGTCTTACGGCCAACATCATGCATTTTGGCCGCGTTCTTCGGCAGGCAGGACTGCCGGTCGGTCCCGGCAAGATCATCGAAGCCGTACAGGCCGTCGAGGCCGTGGGCATCACCAACCGGGAAGATTTCTACTGGACCCTTCATGCCATTCTGGTGAATCGCCGGGATCAGAGGGAAATCTTTGACCAGGCATTTCATGTCTTCTGGAAGAATCCGCGCATTCTTGAACGCATGATGTCGTTGCTGTTGCCCGAGATGCGATTGCCCGGCAATGAAGAAGACAAAAGTCAGGAACTGAACCGGCGGCTTACAGAGGCACTTTATTCCAAATCTGCACAGGAAGAAGCCATCGAGAAAATGGAGGAAGAACTCAGGTTCGATGCCTTCATGACCTTCTCGGACCGGGATGTTCTTCAGGAAATGGATTTCGAAAAAATGAGCGCGGAAGAAGAAGCCCGCGCCCGACGCCTGATCCGTAAACTCTCTCTGCCACTGGCAGAAGTGCCGACCCGTCGCTTTCAGTCGGCACTGAACGGCAGGCGCGTTGACCTTCGCAAAAGCTTCCGGGCTGGTCTTGGCATGGGTGGTGAACTGATGCCACTGAGCCACAAGAAGCGGCGTACCCGAAAGCCTCCGCTCATCCTGCTTTGTGATATTTCCGGCTCCATGAGCCGTTATTCCCGGATGCTGCTCCACTTCATGCATGCGGTTTCGAATGACCGGGATCGCGTGCAATGTTTCGTTTTTGGCACCCGCCTGACGCACATCACCCGGCAGCTTAAATACCGTGATGTTGACGAAGCCCTCGCCAAAGTGGCTGAACAGGTCGAAGACTGGTCTGGCGGTACGCGGCTCGGGTCCAGTCTGGCCGAGTTCAATCAGGTATGGGGACGACGGGTGCTGGGGCAGTCCCCGGTCGTCCTGCTGATTACCGATGGGCTGGACCGGGATGCAGGGGCTGGTCTGAACAAGGAAATTGAACGCCTGCACAAATCATGTCGCTATCTGATGTGGCTGAACCCGCTATTGCGATATGATGGCTACCAGCCGAAGTCTCTCGGTGCCCAGGCCATGCTGCCGCATGTCGATGATCTGCGTTCCTGCCACAGCCTGAACAGCATCGACGAACTGGTCGCCGCAATCGGCACAATAGACACAGCCCCTCGCGGACAAACAAAAAACAAATGGGAGAGCGTCGCATGACCGAAGATGTTCTTGAAGTTGGCCGAAACTGGAAAACAGCCGGACAATCCGTCGCCATAGCAACCGTTGTCACGACATGGGGGTCATCCCCCCGACCCGTCGGCAGTCAGCTTGTCGTCAATGGCGACGGACAGTTTGTCGGGTCCGTGTCCGGTGGCTGCATCGAAGGCGCGGTTGTTCGTGAAGCCGTCGAAGTCATGACGGAAGGCAGTACCCGGATGCTGACCTTCGGCGTCAGTGACGAGGAAGCCTGGGATGTCGGGCTGGCCTGCGGCGGTAAGGTCGAAGTTTTTGTCGAGCCACTGGAATGAAACTCTCACTACTCAACGAATTACAGGGGCTTCGGGCACAAAAGATCCCGGTTGCCGTCCTCAGCAATCTGACGACAGGCCAGCAGGTACTGATTACAGCTGATAAAATTTCCGGTGACATGGAAACTTCAGACGCCATCCGGGAGCAGGCTCGCCAGCGCCTGAAGCATGATGCCAGCGGGCGACTTGATCGGACCGAAGATCAGTTATTCCTGCAATGCCACAATCCACCGCTTCGGCTCGTCATTATTGGTGCGGTGCATATTGCCCAGGCACTTGCCCCCGTTGCCGCCATTACCGGATATGAAGTCTGCATCATTGATCCCAGGCGCTCCTTTGCATCACCAGAGCGATTCCCCGGTGTTGAGGTGATCTGTGACTGGCCGGACGAAGCGCTTGAACGATTATCTCCGGATGCCCGTACAGCCGTCATTACCCTGACCCACGATCCGAAACTGGATGATCCAGCCCTGCATATCGCCCTGCGTTCCGATGCGTTTTATATCGGTTGTCTGGGCAGCCGGAAAACACATGGCCTGCGCTTGCAACGGCTCCATGATGCCGGCTTCAGCGATGCCGAGACAAACCGGATTCACGGGCCCCTTGGTCTGCCAATCGGTGCACGGTCACCTCAGGAGATAGCCATTTCCGCCCTGTCTCAGGTAATTGAGAAGCTGCACAAGCCAATGCCTGACGAAAGGTGAGTGATCATGTTTTTTGGTGAAGTGCCTGTAGACGATGCCGAAGCTCATATTCTCGGGCACAGCATTTCCGTAGGCCGCGCCAAATTCAGAAAAGGCCGCGTCCTGTCAGCTGAAGATATCGAGGCCCTCCGGCAGGCCGATATCGCAACAGTCACAATTGCCCGGCTCAGCCCGGACGATGTGGCCGAAGACATTGCGGCAGGCCGTATTTCCGAACCACTGACAACAGACACATTGCGCGCCTCAGAACCCTTTACCGGTCGCGTCAATCTGTTCGCCAAAGCCGATGGCCTCGTCATCGCCGATGCGACAGCCGTCAATCGTCTGAATGCCATTGATGAAGCCATGACCATGGCAACGCTGGCCCCGGACACAGTCGTCCGCAAAGGCCAGATGGTCGCGACAATCAAGATCATCCCGTTTGGTGTGGCAAACGAACTTGTCGAACGATGGGTCGAAACAGCACGACAGGCGCCTGTCCTTGACGTCAAAGCCTTTGGAAATCTGACCGTCGGCATGGTGCTCAGCGGAACCGAGCAGTTGAAACCATCCGTGGTCGAGAAGACCATCAGCGCCACCCGCGAACGTCTCAGCCTTTCCGGCAGCCGGATGCTCGACCCGCTGACCTGCGATCACGACACAGCGTCCGTTGCAGCCGCAATTGGAAAACTGATGGATACAGGCTGCGATATGGTGCTCGCCTCCGGTTTATCAGCCATTGTCGACCGTCAGGATGTCATACCGTCTGCAATCGTTGCCGCTGGCGGTGAAATCATCCATTTCGGCATGCCTGTTGACCCGGGCAACCTGATGTTACTTGGCCGCATCGGCACAGCCCCTGTCATCGGATTACCGGGCTGCGCCCGCTCACCAAAGCTGAACGGTTTTGACTGGATCCTGAATCGCTGCGCCGCAGGCGTTGATCTGTCATCCCGGAATATCATGGAAATGGGGGTCGGCGGATTACTGACGGAAGGGGCTCGGCCCATGCCCCGTGAAGGCAAAAAGAAAAACAAAAGCCCGGCAAGACAGAATATTGCGGCCCTTGTGCTCGCAGCCGGCCAGTCACGCCGGATGGGTGATGAAAACAAACTGCTGAAAATATTCGATGGCAAGCCGCTGATACAGCGAACGCTGGGTGAAATCATACAGGCGCCTGTCCAGAACACGACGGTCGTCACCGGATATCAGAGCGACAAGATACGAGCAGCAATAGAGGGCATCAGCGTCTCAACCGTTCATTGCCCGGACTATGCATCCGGCCTCAGTGCGTCCCTGAAGGCCGGTCTTCAGTCACTTGATCCGGATTGTGATGGCGTTCTGATCTGCCTGGCAGATATGCCCTTTCTGACAGCCCGACATATCGGCAAGCTCATCGCCGCATTCGATCCCACGGAGGGGCGTGAGATATGCCTGCCCACCTTCAACGGCAAGCGTGGCAATCCGGTGCTCTGGTCCCGGCGCTTCATTGAAGACATGAAGGCCATCAAGGGCGACACAGGCGCCCGTCATCTGATCGGCGAGAATGCCGATGTCGTGGTTGAGGTCGCCATGGAGGATGATGGCATTCTGATTGATCTGGATTCTCCGGAAGCCTGGGAAATGGCGCTGGGCAGGCTTCCACAGACAACTGTCTGATCCCGGACATCCCGTTTCTGAGCCGGTTCATGATGGAATATCTCCAGATAATATCTGGAAAATGCATCATGAATACAGTGCCTTGCCGGTCAGTCTGTTTGCCAGCCACAGCAAACCAATGACAGAGGAGAAGCTGAGCAACGAAAACGCGGGCAGCAAATGAAAACCCATCGAGTTTCGTGCCCCGCTTCTGCCCTCTGTCAGGCCACCTAACGGAGAGGCAGCATTACCCTGTCCTGAAATGCCTTGCGCTCGGCAAGACGTGCATACCAGTCATCAAGTGCCGGGGTATGCGGCCTGTCAGTCACCATGACCTGATAACGATACCAGCTGCAACCCGGCACAATATCCCCATAGGACAAACGGTCTCCGGCAACAAAGGGCTGACGTTCGAGCGTTTTCTCAAGCATTTTCCAGCTATCAGCCAATTGCGTCTTGGCCTGTTCAACCTGCTCTGCCGTGAACTTTTCCGGCGTCCGGACAAGCCCCCAGAAGGCTGTCGTCAGAGGAGGGTGAATCCACCAGGCATTCCAGTCGGCCCACTGATCGGCATGCCCGCGTTGCATTGGTGACTCGGGATAAATTTCACTATCGCCATAGCGTGCAGCAAGATAGCGGACAATAGCTGCAGATTCCCACAGGATATCATCACCATCCCGGATCGTCGGCACCTTGCCACTCGGATTCATCGCCAGATAGGCCTCGGTATCAACGACACCATGCTCCATCCCTGCATCGATGCGCTCGTACTCAATGCCAATCTCGTCCGCGCACCACAGAACTTTCTGCACGTTAATCGAATTCAAACGGCCCCAAATTGTCAGCATGTCGTCCTCTGATTGTTTCAAACGAGACTATTGGGTATGGGGCGAGCAATCCAGTCTCCATAACTCTGCCGGAGATTTTGGGGCGGTCAGGAAAAACCGGGCCTAACAGTTGCCGTAATTGCCCTGCAGATTTCCTGCTTTGGTGGATAGCGGTGTATTTTTCGTCGCTTCTGTTGAAAACTAGGGAAGATCAATCAGGAGATATATCATGTCGAAATTCACCGGAATTCTCTCAGGTCTCCTGACGATTCTGCTGACCCTGACCGGGTGTCAGGTTGCGACCTCGCAGCTGACGATTGATGAAAATGGCGCTGCGAGTGTGCTTCGCACGGCCTCGAAAGACGGCCCGATCCCTGTCAAAGTATTTGGTGCACCAACCGCCGAAGACCCCAACTCTATCGCCAGCGCAACGCTGACCGGCCTTAATCGCGGTGGCGCACGGAGCGGCCTGACCTATGGGCTGAAAGCGACGGGGGTTGCTGCTCCCGGAACCTACGTTCTGGTCTACTACGATCCACCGGTCTCTATCGATTATGATGCCGCCTGTCGCGAAGGACCGCATACGACAGCAAGTCGGTCGGCCGACAGCCTGTCTGCCGCAATCGTGCTCTGTGGAACGCCCCTTATCCGGCGGGCAGCCTGCTCTTATTCCGGACTTTGCACTCCGGACAAGGCAATGCGGGCGATCTATTTCCAGACTCCCCGACCCTCAACTCTCAGCGACGCGAATATCCAGAAGCAACTGGCCAGTGCCGCCAGCGACCTAGCAGAAGACCAGAACAACAAAGATCCGAGAAATTAGGAAACCAGACAAGGATCGGGGCCCGTGTCTTTCGAACACGGGCCCTTCTCGCTTGGGGTGTGCCTGACATTTTCATGCCAGACACGCGGGGAACTTTTTGCTCTTCGGCAGATCAGTCGCAAACAATCGCCTGTTTAGTCCTACAGACCTGATCTCTACCTTTGCGTTTCGGATCACTTCGCCGGAAGGGCTGCTTTTCTTTTGATCCTTGGTTGCGTGAGCACGAGGTGACGATATGATTGATGCTTGATACCGTCACTCAAATAGCCCAGAGGCACATACCATGAACATCCAATTGCGCGAGATGGAGTATCGTCTCCTTAAGCTTGCGACGCGCAAATTGCTGGGCCGGTTTAAGAATCTTGAAGAAGCAGCTGGTCAGTGCCGGGTCAAACCAACCAACCTTTCCCAGTATCAAAGCTTTGATCACTCCGCCTTCATGCCGGTCGATGTTGCAATGGAGCTGGAGCGTGTGATCGGGGAGCCAATTCTGACGCGCGAACTGGCTAATCTGCATGAGCAGCGGGGCTGGCCGGAACATATGCTGGATGTCCGGGGCGAGGCCCTCGACATCCCTGTCGCCGTGGGTGAACTGCTTGCCTTCATTTGTGAAGCGACCGCTGAAAACAGCCCCGGTGGCCGTCGGCTGACAGAAAATGAGAAACGCAGATATTTTGAATTACGGCGTAATGTGTCCGAAGAACTGCGTCAGCTCGATACAGCGGTTGAACAGGATTCAGATATCAAGAACTTCCGTCAGGTTGGTCAGAAATCCGCCTGATGACCGAAGTTCAGAGCCCGCCGTCAACATTGCGGAAAGTTGAGTTCGACCCGGAATTCCGGGGTCCGTTGTCGGACATCGTCGTAACCGATCTGTCCCGGCTGGTCGCCGGAAATATGCTGAGCCTCCAGCTTGCAGACTTCGGCGCAGAAGTTTTCAAGGTCGAAGCCCCCGGCCGGGGTGATCCCCTCCGGGCCTGGCGGGAAAACGGGCATTCGATCTACTGGAAAGCCTATGGGCGAAACAAGAAAAGCATCGCCATCGATTTGAAATCTGATGCGGGCAAGGCATTGGTTCGGGACCTCGCAAGATCGTCGAATATCCTGATTGAGAATTATCGCCCCGGCAGAATGGAAGAGATGGGCCTCGGCCCGGATGTCCTTTTCGCTGAGAATCCCAATCTGATCATCGTCCGGGTTTCCGGTTTTGGGCAAACCGGGCCCTACCGGAACAAACCCGGTTTTGGCTCATTGATCGAAGCCATGTCAGGCTTCGCTACCCGTAATGGATTTGATGACAGAGAGCCGGTGTTACCACCGCTCGCGCTGGCGGATATGATTGCCGGAATGCAGGGGGCCTACAGTGTCATGGTCGCCCTGCGCGAAGTGGAACTCGGACACCGTGCAGGACAAATCATCGATCTTTCACTGCTGGAACCGATGTTCTCCGTTCTGGGGCCTGAACCCGGCGTCTATGCCGTTACCGGCAACAGAAAAACCCGATCCGGCAGTGGCTCCAACACCTCATCTCCCAGAAATGTCTACAAGACCAGCGACGGGCACTGGCTGGCGCTGTCTGCTTCGATTCAGACTATGGCAGAGCGATTATTCAGAACCATCGGCCGCGATGATCTCAACCATGACCCCGCCTTTGCCACAAACAGCGAGCGGATCAAACGCCGTGCAGAGGTCGATGAAATCGTTGGTGGCTGGATCGGTGAACGCACCCGTGACGAAGCTCTTGGCATTTTCGATGCTGCCGGAGTTACCGTCGGACCAGTCTATGATGTCGACGACATACTGACCGACACGCATTTTGCCGAGCGCGAGATCGCGGTACAGGTCCCCGATGAGGATGTCGGGCATGTCACGATTCACGGCATCAGTCCCAAACTATCGGAATCACCCGGTGGCCTGCGATGTCCTGCACCAACACTGGGGCAGGACACGCGATATATTCTGCAGAAAATCGGCAAATCAGACGACGAAATAGCCGACCTGCTGGAACGCTCAGTTGCCGCTGAATAAAGCTGACAACAACAGCCGTTGCCGGGCTTGCGTCAGTAACCCGCCGCGTGGGTCACAAAACCGGCGATTTCCTCGACCCCCTTCCCCGCTTTCAGGTTGGTGAAGAAGAACGGCCGGTCACCCCGCTGAATTTTTGCATCCCGGTCCATGACATTGAGGTCAGCCCCAACCAGCGGCGCCAGATCAATCTTGTTGATGATCAGCAGGTCAGACTTGCTGATGCCCGGCCCTCCTTTTCTCGGTATCTTGTCACCGGCAGAAACGTCGATCACATACAACGTAAGATCGACCAGTTCCGGGCTAAAGGTAGCAGCCAGGTTATCGCCGCCGGATTCAACAATCACGATCTGAAGCGCCGGAAAGGACTTCTCCAGATTTTCAATCGCCGCAATATTGATTGATGCGTCTTCCCGAATTGCCGTATGTGGACACCCCCCGGTCTCGACCCCGACAATCCGTTCTGGCGGCAGAGCACCGGAGCGGGTCAGGAACTGGGCATCTTCCTGCGTGTAAATATCATTCGTGACCACGGCGATATCGTAGTTATCACGCAACGCTTTGCAGAGCCTGTCAGTCAGTGCGGTTTTACCCGACCCGACCGGGCCGCCGATGCCAACCCGAAAGGGGCCGCGAAAGTCTTTCGTCATGATCTGAACAACCTTGTTTTCTGTGTTTCGTGTCGCATTGAACAAATATCCGAGAAACTGACGCTGGTCCGGACCTCTTCCAGATCCGTTACCAGTCCCAGAGCAACAACCTGCTGTATCACCGGCTCCAGCGTCGACATGCAACGGAGCCCGTCGGTTTGCCCCAGCGGCACCAGTTTGACAGCTGCTGCAACCAGATTCGCAGCAAAGGCATGGGCGTAAGCCGTAACGGTCATGCGCAGGCTGATATCATGCCCGGCAGAAAACCAGCCGACAGCGACCGCATGCGGAATGTCAAAATCGAGATCACCGGGATCTGTTTCCCCCGGAACCGGCCAGACAGCCGCACCCGCCCGCCAGAAAGCCCGTCCCTGGGCAGTTGCCTCAAGACGAAGCTCCCGGCTGGCAGATAAAGCAGCCGCCAGGTTCGCAATCTCCCGCAATGCTGTTTTGTCCGGGTAAGCCCGGCCCGCCGCGGCACAGGCAGCAGCATCTGTCATCCCGGCCCCATACATCAGGATATCGGAAATCCAGGCGCTGGCCTCCTCAGCATCGGACACAAAACCATCCTCGACAGCCTGTTCCATTCCGTGACTATAGCTGAAGGACCCAACCGGGAAGGATGGCGACAACCATGTCATCAGTCGTTGAAGATTGATCTCTGACAGCCCGGTACTCAATGCGAATGAGCCTCATGATAAGCACCAGACTCCGGATGGAACGGGCGCATTTCAATCACAACAGACGCACCCTGCAGTTTCAGCATCTCAACCAGCACACTGTCATAGGCAATGACCAGCGAGTCCCCGTGCAGTTCAGCTGCGGTGTGCCGGTTGCCGAGATGCCAGGCCAGACGGGCCAGATGCAGGGAATCCGAACAAGTTGCAATCGCCACTTTTTCCGGCGCAGCGACAACCCCGACCCATGCCCCGGACTCCAGCAGCAACCCGTCACCATCTGCCATCATACCCTGCCTGGGCAGGTCGATCATGATATCGGTCCCGGCCTCTCCGGCAACACGCAGACGACGTTTCTGGCGCACAATATGATCCAGTTGGACATGATCCACCCGGTCTGCTTCCGGCCAGTCACCGCGATGGTGCAGTTCAGTGACGCGTAACATCAGAACATGAAATATCGTTGTGCGAGCGGCAATACGGTCGCCGGCTCACAGGTCAGCAGTTCACCATCTGCATGTACTTCATATGTCTCCGGATCGACATCAATCTTCGGCGTCGCATCATTCAGAACCATCGAAGCCTTACCGATGCCGCTGCGCACATTTTCAACTGCGATGGTGGAACGCTGCAGCCCGAACTTCTCACGAACGCCGGCAGCCTGTGCTGCTGCGCTGACAAAGGTGACGGAACTCATCGTCAGCGACCGGCCAAACGCGCCGAACATCGGTCGATAATGAACCGGCTGCGGTGTTGGGATTGATGCATTCGGATCCCCCATCGGGGCAGCTGCAATCGTCCCGCATTTGAGAACGACATCCGGTTTCGCACCGAAAAAGGCCGGCGACCACAACACCAGATCAGCAAGCTTGCCGACCTCGACAGAGCCGATATGGGAAGACATGCCATGAGCAATTGCCGGGTTGATGGTGTATTTCGCGATATAACGACGCACACGAAAGTTATCATTCTCTCCGGTTTCCTGCGGCAGGCGACCGCGTTGCCGCCGCATCTTGTCAGCAGTCTGCCAGATCCGGATGATAACTTCCCCGACCCGTCCCATCGCCTGACTGTCAGAAGCGATGATGGAGAAGGCGCCAAGGTCATGCAGGATATCCTCTGCCGCAATGGTCTCCTTACGGATACGACTTTCGGCAAAGGCCACATCTTCAGGGATTTTCGGATCCAGATGGTGGCAGACCATCAGCATATCCAGATGTTCATCGACCGTATTGACCGTAAAGGGACGGGTTGGGTTGGTTGAGGACGGGATGACATTCGGTTCACTGCAGACCTTGATGATGTCCGGCGCATGGCCACCCCCGGCACCTTCCGTATGGAAGGCATGTATCGTCCGTCCCCGGATCGCGCTGATGGTATTCTCGACGAAACCGGACTCATTCAGAGTGTCGGTATGGATCATCACCTGAATATCCATATCGTCTGCAACCGACAGACAGGTATCAATGGCCTGCGGCGTTGTTCCCCAATCTTCGTGCAGCTTCAGTGCACAGGCCCCCGCATTGACCTGTTCAATCAATGCTGCCGGCTCCGATGCATTCCCCTTGCCAGAAAAAGCCAGATTCATCGGGAAGGCTTCTGCTGCCTGCAACATTCGTTCGATATGCCATGGACCGGGAGTGCAAGTTGTAGCGTTTGTCCCTGCGGCGGGACCGGTACCGCCGCCCAGCATGGTCGTCACACCGGAATAGAGAGCATCGTCAATCTGCTGCGGGCAGATGAAATGAATATGGGAATCAAAACCGCCCGCCGTAATAATCTTGCCTTCACCCGCAATGGCCTCTGTCCCCGGCCCGATGATAATGTCGACACCTGACTGCGTATCCGGATTTCCAGCCTTGCCAATACCGCATATACGGCCGTCACGTATGCCGATATCGGCCTTGTATATGCCGGTATGGTCAACAATCAGGGCGTTCGTGATAACTGTATCAACAGCCCCGCCGGCACGGCTGATCTGGGACTGCCCCATACCATCGCGAATAACCTTACCGCCGCCAAACTTCACCTCGTCACCGTAGGTCGTGAGGTCCCGTTCGACTTCAATCACCAGTTCCGTATCTGCCAGACGAACACGGTCGCCGGTGGTCGGCCCATACATATCCGCATAGGCGGCACGGGAAATTTCAAATGCCATGATTATTCCCCTACCACTTTATTATAAATCCCGTTGAAGCCGACAACGCGTTTCAGGCCACCATAACTGACCAGTCGGACTTCCCGTGTCTGCCCCGGCTCAAACCGAACTGCAGAACCGGCAGGAATATCGAGGCGCATTCCGACAGCCGCCGCCCGGTCAAACGACAGTCCTTCATTAACTTCGGCGAAGTGATAATGCGATCCGACCTGAACCGGCCTGTCGCCTGTATTACCCACTTCCAGCAGCTTTGTCGGCGCGCCTGCGTTCAGCGTAATGTCGCCGTCAGCAACCATAATTTCCCCAGGACGCATGATCTCTCCCGTATCAGCGGATAGGTTGGTGGACGGTCACCAGCTTCGTACCGTCCGGAAAGGTGGCTTCCACCTGAATTTCGTGAATCATCTCGGCAATGCCATCCATGACCTGTTCCCGGCTCAGCACCGTTGCTCCATCGCGCATCAGTTCCGCAACCGAACGGCCATCCCTTGCCCCTTCAACGACAAAGTCGGTTATCACCGCGATAGCCTCGGGATGATTCAGTTTCACGCCTCTCTCAAGCCTCCGGCGGGCAACCATCGCCGCTGTGGCGACCAGTAGTTTGTCTTTCTCTCTTGGCGTTAACTGCATGTCATTTCCTGTTTCATACGGACCAGACCCGCGGCAGGCGCGAGCCGAAATCAAGTGAAGACTGGCGGGCCATCAGCCAAAGCGACATCAGCGCATTACGAACATCCAGTGCCCGCCGACCGGCAATACGACAAACTGCCATGTCGCCAAAACTGGTCACAGCAGCCGTCACGGATTTGCAGGTATTCAGCAATTCACGAATGTCCCCCAGTCCTTCATCAAGCCCAGGAGCCGCGATGACCAATGTCGCAACCGCACCAGCCCCATGAAGACGAGCACGCGATTGCTGAACATCCACCAGCTTACCCTGAAACCCGAAATTCTCAGCCCAGACCAGATCACCGTCACGGTATATCCGCCAGCGATCACAGAAATCCAGATCCGGATTTGTCTCCCCATGGGATTCCCGTCCGAATACCGTCATCTCGCAGGCCAGCAAGCGGGAGCTTCCGGCAATGCTGATGACCGATTTCCGGTCAAAGCGTGACCGGTCGAACAGGATCGTTTCCTGCGGCATCCATTCCAGTGCGGATGTCCCGTCAACCTCGATGCTCACCTCGATACCGGCGATATCACCTGTTGACCGGTAAATTTTCTCAGCAGCCTGAGTGGAAATGCTGATGCGCGCATCATTCTGGGCAGCAAGCGCCATCGTAATATGATCACCACCTGTCATACCGCCGGTTGTCGTAACGATCGCGGCCTCATGAACACCGGCTTTTGCCGGACGGGGAAACAGCACCCGACAAGGCGGCGTCTGGTCGAGCAGGCGCAACTGTTGTTCCGGACGGGATCCGTCAAACGAAAGTCGGCAATGGCCACGAGACCGCTGCATTTCAGGCAGAACAGGAGTTTCCATACCGATGGGTGGAACGCTTCGCAGCATTCGGCAAGTTCCATAGTGTCAAACTTGCGCCGCCCCACCGACAACGCACCGGAACGCTAACAGATGCCGGGAGGGCGTTGAAACGGTTTTTTGCATTTGTGAGAGGGCGTTTCCGGAATTTCAGATGAAATCCGGAAATTCAACTATCCATTTTTCTTCGATGCACTAAGCTTCATCAGGGGAGATTAGGGAGATTTCGCTTGAACGACACGTTGATCCGTCGGCTCAGACAAGCTGACGACCTGCTTGAGAAGTTACTTTTTCAAACATCGGCCTGGCTGGTCCTGATTATTTCTGCTCTGGTCTGCTATGCGGTCTTTGCACGCTATGTGCTCGGCTCTCCCCCTTTATGGGCAGAGGATGCGCCTCGCGTCTTTTTTCTCTGGAGTGTTTATCTCGGGATCGCCGTTGCCACAAAACGCGGCCAGAACATACGTGTTACTTTTTTTATTGAGAAAATCGCTCCCCGCCCCCGCCTGATTCTTGAAACCATCATGCATTTGCTGGTGATTATCATGATCGTGGTGATCTTCTGGAACAGCTTCCCGATCCTTCAGTTACAGGCACGCGGATCCATGCTCTCGACGGGATGGAGCTATGCCTGGACCTACGCCGCGCTGCCCGTCGGATGCGCGCTGATGGCATTTTATCAGATCAGAATCATGCTTCGCGGGTTTGTTGAATATGGCGAACGCAGTGCGGGGAATCGCTAAATGCTGCTAATCTCCCTGCTGATTTTCCTGTTTATATTCTCCCTGATCGGAATGGAAATCGCCTGGGCAATTGGTATTGCCTGTCTTGGCTATCTGTTCCTCAATCAGCTTTCCGGTGGCAGCATGCCATACGTGCTGTTTTCGCAACAGATGACAACCGGCGTCGACGCCTTCGTTCTGCTGGCAATTCCCTTGTTCATCTTTGCCGGGGAACTGATGAATGTCAGCGGTGTAACCCAGCGCATCGTCCGGATGGCCGCCGCAATGGTCGGACACCGGAACGGCGGGCTCGCGAATGTTGGCGTTACGGCAAATTTCATCATGTCCGGCTGCTCCGGTTCAGCCCTTGCCGACGCAGCAGCAACCGGCTCGGTACTGCTGCCGGAGATGGAACGCCGAGGCTTCCGTCCTGCATTCTCCAGCGCAGTAATTGCCTCTGCTGCGACGGTCGGACCGATCGTGCCACCTTCCATCTCTTTTGTTCTGCTTGGTGCGATCGTCGAAATTTCTGTCGGCAAACTGTTCCTCGCCGGCATCGTGCCTGGCGTCATCATGTTCGGCACCATGTTCATCCTCACCTGGTGGATATGCCGGTCTCGTGGTTATCCCATCGAAATCCGGGCGGACTGGTCTGAACGACGATCAGCCCTGTTCGACGGTTCACTGGCCTTAGTGGCCCCGCTGATCATTGTCGGCAGCATTATCTTCGGTATCGCCACACCGACAGAATCTGCGGCCGTCGCCGTTGCCTATGTTCTTCTTCTCGGCATGGTGGTTTACCGCAACACTTCTATCAAAGATGTGATCGAAGCTGCCGGCAATACCGCCATATCAACTTCCGTCATCATGCTGACAGTTGCGACATCCAAGATGTTTGCCTGGCTGGCGGTACATGAACAGCTCGGGGAAATCCTGACCAGCGCCATGCTGACACTGACGGACAACCTCTATGTTCTGCTGTTCCTGATAAATGTGCTGTTGCTGATACTCGGCATGTTCATGGAAATTCTGCCGATCATGCTGATTCTGGCTCCGGTTCTGTTCCCGATGCTGGGCGACCTTGGCGTCGATCCGATTCATTTCGGTGTGGTTATGGTCCTGAATCTGATGATCGGCATGATAACACCGCCGATCGGTCTGAACCTATTCGTCATTTCAGCCATCGGAAAAGTCGGGGTCATAGAGATATTCCGTGAGGCTGTTCCCTATTTTCTGGTGCTCGTCGGCGTCCTGATGCTGATCACTTATGTCCCGGAACTGACACTCGCCATTCCCAACGCCGTTTTCCCACAATAAGATTATCAAACCAAAACAGGAGGTGGATATGACAATCAATCTGACAAGACGCCAGTTCGGACGAGCGGCCGCAGGTATTGCCGCCGCGACAACTGTGGGTGCTCCGCTTTCAGCACTTGCTGCAAAGAAACTGAGTTACGCCAATGCCGGAAACGCAACGACGAATTCCAACAAATTCGCCAAGGCATGGCTCGACGAAGTGACCAAACGCACGGGAGGCGATCTGACTTTCCAGATGTTCACCGGCACCAAGGGTGGCGAGAAAGATCTGCTGGATGGTGTGGCACTTGGAACGATCGATATTTACAACGGTGCCTATACCGGCACCCGTGAATTCGATATTCTGTATTCCCCCTATTTCTTCCGCGACGGCAATCATGCCGCCAGCGTCGTCAACAAATTGCTGCCCGCCAAACTCGATGCGGTTCTGGAGCAGCGCTATAATGCGAAGTTCATGCATGTCGGTCGCGCCGGCCCCTGGGCGCTTTTCACGAAAGAAAAACTGTCCTCGTTTGCAGACCTCAAGGGCATGAAAATTCGTGCTCCCCAGATTGAGGGGCAGATCAAGGGGTTGGAACATCTGGGCGCAAAGCCGACCGTTGTTCCCTTCAACGAGCTTTATTCAGCACTACAACAGGGTGTTGTCGACGGTATGGTCACACTGGCCAGTCTCGGCGTCACCATGAAATTCTACGAAGTGGTGAAGCATATCTACACGAATGAATTCGGGTTCGGCCTTGATAAGCAGGTCATGAACATGAACAGCTGGAGCAGCCTGTCAAAATCCGAGCAGGACAACCTCACCGGCACATTCATCGAAATGGAACCCGCCGGTTATTTCCAGGACACCATGGACTCAATGCCGGGCATCTGGGCCGACTGGAACAAGCTGAATGGTGAAGGCACTGCCGTTGAATTGGATGCGGCTGCCGCCCAGACAGCGATGGAGCCACTAAACCGGTCTCTCGCAGACGATGTTTTCGGCGCCGGAACATGGGACAAGATCGTCGCTGCCTGACGATCCTGCCTTAACTTAAAAGAGCCCGGGACCAGTCTGGTTCCGGGCTCTTTCATTTTGATGCATGTCCGGATCAGTCGATCACCAGACCACCGGAAATATTCGTGATTGTTCCGGTGATCGAGGCCGCGTGTGACGAGCAGAGAAAACAGATCGTCGCTGCCAGCTCATCCGCTGTGCTGTAGCGCCTCAGCGGAACAGAATTACGGACAGCCGCATGTTCTTCCTCCGTCAGCCGGTACAGCATCGGGGTATCAACCGGCCCCGGCGCAAGGCAATTGACGCGAACTCCCTCTTTTGCCCAGTCTTTCGCCAGATGCCGGGTGAGATTAATAATCCCCGCCTTTGCCGCACCATAGGCGGCGCCGGAAAACCGCGTTCCACCATTCAGACCATTGGTAGACGACATCAGCACAACCGCCCCACCGGGCTTTGCCATAAGGGGGGCCGCTTCCCGCGCACCCAGAAAAGCCGCTGTCAGATTGGCATCCATAACGTTCTGCCAGTCGCTCAGCTTTATCTCACTGATTGCTCCATGCCCGGTAATGCCCGCAGCATTGACCAGATAATCAATGGTGACGGAGTTCGACGCTAAGTCAGCGAAGACAGAGGTTACGGCTTCCTCATCACTGCAATCCAGATCATACCAGAGGTCGCCAGACCCCATATCCGGCCTGGTCGATCCCGGCAAATCCATCGCAATGATCCGCGCACCACAGCCTCGCATCATGGCAAGGGTAGCCCTGCCGATCCCGCCCGCTGCACCAATAATGCAGGCGGTTTTACCGGTAGCGTCGAGTAACTGCGGCCCCACTCAGGCCGCCTGTTTTTCTTTGATAGCCGAATAAACACTGTCCAGCAGTTGCCAGCGGACCGACACCGAGGCCCGCACGGCGGCAATAGCCTGTTGCTGCAATTCCGGCGTCGTCGCATAGCGATGGGTCAGTTCAAGACCAATACCCGCATGTTCTTCATCCCCTTCGATATGCACGATAAAGAATTCCAGATCATCGTCTGTCATGCCGATCTTGCGCAGGGCTTCGACATATTTCGGATAAAGTGTCGGCAACTGCCCTTCAAGCGCAACCATGATGCCAGCGCAGGCTTCGGCCAGATTGCGGAAAGCCACCAGTTCCCAAATCCAGGCACGCATCGCACGTGCGCCCGCTGTAACATTACCAAGCTGTTCAGCATCACGGACATCGGCTTCCGTCAGGCCGCAGGCTTTCGCAAACTTCACCAGCAGGTCCGGATGGCGCTTCTCCGGCGTTTCCGGCATTTCTTCGCCCAGCAGGTTTTCCAGCAGATGCTGACGTGCGTCCAGGTCGGGAAGACGGCAGAACAGATGCGCAAACTGCTGCGGAATCGGATCAATATAATAGAAATGCTGTGTCGCCCAGAACCCCAGTTCGCCCTTTGTCAGTTCACCATTCGCAAAGGCGCGACTGAAGGGATGCCCGCCACCATGCTGTGGCTGACGAGCGGCTTCCAGCGCCTCGAAAAAGGTTTCCTTGTCCATCAGTGCAGTCATCATTTCTCTCCTGTTTGAATATCTGAATTTAGGTCAGGGGGTCAGTGACCCGCCGTTTATATGCAGAACCTGGCCGGTCATATATGCAGATCCTCCCCCCAGCAGAAAAAGCACAGGCCCGACAATGTCCGCTGGTTCTGCGATGCGGCCCATTGGTATGGTTTTCGTGTAGGCCGTCACATCAAGCTGAGTTGAATTACTTTCCCGGCTTTGCCCCGTGCCACCACGCAGAAAGGCGGTATCAACGGCACCCGGCGCGACCGTGTTCGCACGCACATCCGGTGCATTCTCTATCGCCAGAGCCTTGGTCATGGCAATTACGCCAGCCTTCGCCGCACCGTAAGGGCCATATCCCGGCATCAGCCGTGTCGCGAGTCCCGAGGCCATATTGACGATGGCAGGCTTGATGCCCTGCCGCAGCAATGGCATTGCCGCCTTGCAGCACAGGAAGGTACTTTTCAGATTGCCGGCGATGATATCTTCCCAGTCCGTCACCGCCATTTCTGCTACAGGAATTTTGGCTCTGGTAAAGCCTGCGAGATTGACCAGTCCGTCGAGTGCGGTGAAATGTTCTGCCAGCCGCTTGAAGGCCGCATTGACCGGTGCCTCTTCACTCGCATCAAGACTGATCGTCATCTCGACGGAGCCGGGCGGGTGCTGTTCGACAGAAGCCGGCAGATCCAGAACGGCGACACGACATCCCGCATCGACCAGCGCTGCGACCACAGCACGCCCGATACCACCACAGCCGCCAACGACAACAATCCGGCTACCGGCTGGTGGGACAAGGTCAAACTTCTGAGCCATCAATCCACCCTCACCAGCTTCTTGGCGTCTGTCTGACTGAAACCAGAGGCACAATGCGGACAATGAAGATCAATGCCGCTGGTCAGCATGGACGCCGATAAATGGAACCATCCATCGCAGGACGGACACTGAGCCCAGGACGCATTACCGCTCTTCTCCCACCACTGGCCGATGGTCAGATGTTGTGTATTACCAGGCTTCATGCGACCGGCCATCTGCTGAAATCTATGCCATCCAGCCTGTCGCGTGCCCGGCCCGCCGCATCATCCGGCACCCTGGCTCGTGGTGGAACCGGGTTCGGTGCTCCGGTGACACTGGTTGCAGGCATTGTCGCATCAATTGCGAGTTTCGAAGTGGTCCGGGCACCCGCCGACATCGAAGGGTCCAGCATCGACCCGGACAGCCCGTCAATCGAGAAGCTGTCCCGGTTCCACTGCACCCGCGTTGCAAGTGCCCACATCACATCAGAATCAGAGAAAATATCCACATCCGTATCAACCGCGACAGCTGTCTTGATCCGGCGATAGGACAGCACCGAAGTAAGTGCGTCTCGGGCTTCGCCAAGTGACGGTTTGTCGAGCTGTATATAAGCATGAAAGCGGCGGCCTGAATTAGGCACATGTATATTGCTCACCGAAGGGGCAACGCCCCTCACCATCGAGAACAATTTGCCTTCCATGACCATATTGTCCGGCACCAGCATATCCGGCAAACCGGAACCATAGTCATGATAGATGGCATTCCGGCGACGGGTGATACAGGTGATTTCACAAATCGGTGCCGGCGTCTGCGGTCCGGAATATCCGGTATATTCACCGAACGGCCCATCTGCCTGCAGGACATCTGCCGGCACCCAGCCTTCAATAACGATCTCGGCATCCGCCGGCACCATGATATGACTGCCATGCGTGACCGACGGTACCATGCGCAAGGGCTCACCGATCAGACCACCGGTCGCCCCCCAGTGACTCTCCGGATATTTCAGCTTGGCCTGCGTACCCATCAAAACAGCCGGATGATGGCCAATCCAGAAAGCGACAGGACAGGCTTGCCCCCTGCTCCAGAATTTCCGCATGTTCCGGGCATTATGCGATGACGGATAGGGGAAATAGCTCATGACCTTCGGCCCCTTGACCCAACAACGCTGAATCGCCGTGTTGTCGATCCCGGTCTCCGGATCATAGGTCGTCGCGTGGGCCGAGGTCAGATAAGGCCCCGGATCAAGTATGTGCTGACGCACAGCCGGAAGTCTGGTCAGATCCGCATCATCCCCGCGCAGAACAACCTCCTGCACCGGGGCATCCGCCGACGGAACAATCACAGGTTCGATGGTTGCTGATGTCCGGTCGGCATATACCCGGGCTGCATACCGGTGGTCATCAAGGCCAAGTGCCCGTGCCGTCAGTTCCCGGCTCGCCGTCAGGTTACAGATCAGCGGAATATCGCTGACCGTACCATCCATCAGCAGCGGCTTTTCGACATAGATAACGGGGAACCGGCCAAGATCACCAATGGCATATTGCAAGGCGGTAATATCATAGGCCGTGCTTATCGGCCCATCCACATGATGGACCGAATTCTTGGCTTCCTTGAGAAAATTCCCAAGGCTGAATATCGGTGTCGCTGCATCCAACATGGTTGCATTGATATATCATTATGTGTATAGCTGTCACCTGTCTTTTCAACCTACCGGTACTTTGGTTTCCATATGCAGCAAGAGATGGATTCTCACCGGTCCCGGCTGGTCGGAGGGGTCGACCCCTCCAACCCGACGCCGCTTTATCATCAGTTATTCACGCTGTTGCGCGACCGGATTTTCGACGGTGCCTATGAAGAAGACGAGAAGCTGCCGAGTGAACAGCAACTCGTCGATCTGTTCGGGGTATCACGCATCACGGCGAAGCGGGCTCTCGACGAGCTTGCGGCAGACGGACTGGTTTACCGGGCGCGTGCCCGGGGAACCCGCGTCGCCGCCCAGACACGAACCCGGCCGGTCAACGCCAGTGTTCATGGCTTGTTTGAAAACGTCATGTCGCTTGGCGAAACCACCAGGGTCCGGCATCTTGAATTTGCGGAGACTGGCGCCCCCTCTGACGTCGCCAAAACCATGGGGCTGGCTCTGGGCACAAGTGTCCAGCGCGCTGTCCGCATCCGGACGACACCTGATGGTCCGATGGCACATGTCACCTCATATGTACCGGCGGATATTGGCCGTCTCTATACCCAGCAGGAACTGACCGCCAAACCTCTGATCATTCTGCTTGAAGCCAAAGGCGTGATTGCAACCGAAGCCCGCCAGACCATCAACGCCATTTCGGCTGAGCCGACGATCGCCACTCATCTCGGGGTTGAACCGGGTGCGCCGCTGCTTGCCCTCAACCGGGTCGTCAAGGATAGCGATGGTCGCGTCATTGAGTTCATCACCGCCCTCTACCGTCCCGACCGTTACGCTTACCGCATGCAACTCTCCCGTTCTGTGGATGATGGTGCAAGCCTCTGGCAAGCCACCGACACGCTGAATTCGATCTGACAAGGAGCCAATCAATGCCTGATATCGACCCCGTCACTCTTGCGGTACTCAAGGGGCGCCTCGAACAGATCGCCGACGAAATGGACGCGACCCTGTTCCGGTCTGCCTTCAACCCGATCATCGCCGAAGCGCATGACGCCAGCCATGGTCTGTACCACCGTGATACCGGAGCCACCCTGGTTCAGGGGAAATCGGGCCTGCCGATTTTTGTCGGTGTTATGGCATTTGCCGTCCGCGCCGTGATCAACAAGGCAGCCAAAGATGGCGATATGGAAGATGGTGACGTCTATATCTTCAACGACCCCTATGAAGGCGGCACCCATCTCAGCGACTTCAAGCTGGTCCGGCCCTATTACAGAGATGGCGAGCTGTTCTGTTATCTGGCGTCCGTTGGTCACTGGCATGATGTCGGCGGAAACGTCCCCGGCAACTACAATCCATCAGCCACGGAAAGCTTTCAGGAAGGCATGCATATCCCGCCGGTAAAGCTTTTCCGGAAGGGCGTCCTGAATCAGGATATCGTCGATATTCTGCAAACCAATTCACGCCTGCCGGGGTCACTGTACGGTGACCTCAATGGACAGGTAAACGCGCTGGACCTCGGTGCCAGCCGCCTTGGCCAGTTGCTTGATGAATACGGCGCAAAGCTGGTTGAAGATTGTGTTGAAGAACTGACTGTCCGCGCTGAAAAACTGATGCGCTCGAATATTGAGAGCATCCCTGATGGTCAGTATTCCTTTGAAGACTTTCTCGACAATGATGGCATCGTCGATGAACCGCTGAAGATCGCTCTGGATGTGACGATCAGGGGGGACGAAATGACCCTTGATTTCTCACGCACCTCCCCCGCCTGCGCCGGGCCGGTGAACATTTCAGAATCAACCACCGTTGCCAGCTGCTATGTCGCGCTGAAACATGTGTTTACCGATGTGCCTGCCAATGCCGGGGTGCTTGGCCCGATCAAGTTCATCATTCCGGATGGCAGCCTGCTGAAGGTTAAGGCACCAAAGCCGGTTGGCGGCTATACGGAAACCATTCTGCGCGTCATTGACGTGATGTTCTCCGTGATGGCGCAGGCTGCGCCGGAGCGCACCAACGCCCATGCCTATGGCACCATCAACGCCCTCAGCCTTGCAGGCCACCGGCAGGACGGACGACGCTGGGTGATGTTCTCGTTCTTTGGCGGCGGACATGGCGGCAACCCGAAAGGCGACGGGCTGAACCACGGAAATGCGCCCATCTCAACGGCAACCATCCCGCCCGTCGAAATTCTGGAAGCTGCATACCCCGTCATGTTCACAAAATGGGCGCTGCGTCAGGATTCTGGCGGTGCCGGCAAACATCGCGGCGGACTGGGTGCTCAGTACGAACTTGAGCTGCTCGAAAAGAATGCCGATGTCTTCCTGTTCGGAGAACGCGGAAAATACTGCCCGCAAGGTGTGTTCGGTGGTGGCGAAGCCCTCCCGACGGTCTTCACCTACGAACAGGATGATGGAGAGCATCACCCTGCGATGGTCTCAAAAATGGTCAATATGAAGCTGAAACAAGGGCAGAAAATCCTGCTGGAGACACCTGGCGGCGGCGGATACGGCCATGTGGAAGAACGCAAACTGGACAGCATCCAGCGCGATCTCGACCTGGGCTACATCTCCCCGGCAGCGGCAGAAAAAACATACCGGGTCGTCGTTGATGCAAATGGCAGGGTCGATCCCGATAAAACCAGAACATTTCGTCAGGAGACTGCCCAATGAGCGCTCGTAATTTCGTTATCGGCGTCGATGTAGGCGGCACCTTCACCGATCTGTTTTTCCTCGACGAACAGTCAGGTCGCGCCTTCACCCGCAAGACACCATCGACACCCTCCAATCAGGCTGTTGGTTTCCTTGAAGGTATTGGCAGCGGCGTTGATGATCTCTCGACAATCGCAACCGTAATTCACGGTACCACTGTCGGCACCAACGCCCTGCTCGAACGCAAGGGGGCAAAGGCCGGCGTTATCACCACAAAGGGTTTCCGCGATGTGCTGGAAATGCGCCGCCGGGACCGTCCCGAAACCTGGGGGCTATGGGGTTCTTTCGATCCTGTGGTAGCGCGTGACCGACGTGTCGAAGTCAGTGAACGCACGCTGGCTGACGGACAGGTCCATACCGCGGTCGACCCGGAAGAAGTAAAGCAGGCGGCAAAGCTGCTGCTGGAAAGGGGTGCCGAATCAATCTGCATCTTCTTCATCAACGCCTATGCAAATGCTGAGAACGAGCAAATCGCACTGGCTGCCGTCAAGGAGG
Source organism: Alphaproteobacteria bacterium HT1-32 (assembly GCA_009649675.1). Lineage (NCBI taxonomy): Bacteria > Pseudomonadati > Pseudomonadota > Alphaproteobacteria > Alphaproteobacteria bacterium HT1-32. The sequence continues at coordinate 207,423 of WJPL01000001.1, forward strand.
TCTGGCCGAATGATTATATCAATGCGTCCAGTGACATCCTGCCGGAAATCCGGGAGTTTGAACGTGCATCGACAACCGCACTGAACGCCTATCTCCAGCCGCCCGTCGGAAAGTATCTCAAGAATCTCGACAACAGCCTGACCGATGGCGGCTTTGCCGGGCAATTGCTGATCGTGCAGTCCAACGGCGGTGTCATGACCGTCGATACAGCGCAGAAGCTGCCCGTCCGCACGGCGTTGTCCGGTCCGGCAGCCGGTGTGATTGCAGGTGCCTACATTTCTGAAAACGCAGGCTTTCCGAATATCATCACCTGTGACATGGGTGGCACCAGTTTCGATGTCAGTCTGGTTGCCGGCGGTGAAGCCGCACTGGCGGCACAGACTTCCATCGACTTCGGCATGGTCGTCCGTACACCGATGATCGAGATCACAACCATTGGAGCCGGTGGCGGCTCAATCGCATCAATCGACGCCGGTGGCATGTTACAGGTTGGACCGGAATCAGCAGGCTCAGATCCAGGGCCGGTCTGTTACGGACTTGGTAATACCCGGCCGACCGTCACAGATGCCAACGTCGTCCTCGGGCGCATCAATGCCGACCGCCCGATTGGCGGAAAGCTGGCCCGTCTTGATGTCGCTGCCGCCGAGGCCGCCCTTGAAGAACATATCGGCAAACCACTTGGTCTGAGTGCCGTTCAGGCCGCAGAGGCCGTTATCCGTGTTGCCAACTCGCGCATGGCCGGTGCGATCCGACTGGTTTCCATCGAACGCGGCTTTGACCCGGAGCAGTTTGTCGCCATGCCGTTTGGCGGCGGTGGCTCTCTCCACACCGGCGCGCTGATCAAGGAAGTTGGTCTCGCCAACGCACTGGTCCCCCGCTATCCCGGCGTCACCAGTGCGCTGGGTTGTGTCATTGCCGATATGCGCCACGATTTCGTCCATACGCTGAACGATATGGTCGACAGCATCGATATCAGCTCACTTGATGAAGAGATGGTCCGCACCGACACGGAAGGCCGCCGTCTGCTGAATGAAAGTGGCGTCACACTGGACGAACTCAACACCGTCTTTGAACTGGATATGTCTTATCTCGGCCAAACCCATACAGTACCGGTTGCCATTCCGGTGACCGTCTCGAACAAGACAACAGGTGTGACCAGGGAAACTCTCCGGAAAGCCTTCGAGACGCAGTATGAAAAAACCTACGGTCGTCTTCTCTCCGGTATCGGCATCCGCATTCTGAATCTCCGGACATCCGTGATCGGCAAGCGGCCCAAGTTTGACCTTTCGCTGCTGGCCCCGGAAGACGGCGGTTCCATTGAAGCCTCTCGAACCGGTGAACGGGATGTCTTCGTTGATGGAGAATGGCACAAGGCAGCAATCTTCGACCGGCTCAGCCTGCCGATTGATGCGGAAATCCCCGGCCCGGCCCTGCTCGAACAGCCGGATACAACAATCTTCATCGACCCCGACCTTTATGGAAAGGTCGACCGGTTTGGTAATATCGTTATCTCGCGGAAGGGCTGATCATGGCACAAATGGAGATGTCAAAAACGGCACTTGTTCTCGTCGACATGCAGAACGACTTTCTGCATGAGAAAGGCGCCTATGCCCGTGGCGGAGCTTCAGATGATGGCATCGCCAGCCTGAAACACCGGCTGAAGCCTGTCGCTGACGCCGTGCGTGCCAAAGGCGGGTGGATTGTTTCCACCCATTTCACCCTGGTCCCTGGCAAAAACGGCGAACCTTTTATCCTGCCCCATCTGAAGGAACTGCGCCCGTTCCTGCAAAAGGGAGACTTTGCCCCCGGTTCATTCGGCCATGATGTGATTGACGAGCTTCAGCCCATTGACCTGAAGGTCGAGAAAGTCGCTTACGATGCCTTCTATATGAGCCGGCTTGAATTCGTCCTGAACCGGGCCGGCATCGAAACCGTTGTGTTTGGCGGAATCGTCACGAACGGCGGTGTCGAGAGCACCGTTCGCGGTGCCCATGTCCGTGACTTTCATCCGATTGTTCTCGAAGACGGCTGTGCCGCATTCGGCACAAAAGCTCATGACGCCGCGATCGCCTCAATGCGCACCATGTCAAAGGTCATGACCTGTGCCGACTTCATCAAAACCCTGAACTGACTGTTCGACCGTCCGGGAAGAAAACCTGTATCAGCCCCGCACTTCGGCCATGTCATTCCAGACTTTCTGATCCGTAAACTTGCCGTCTTTAATCGAGAACCGGTCAATAAAACGAATGCCAGAGAAGGGCACGTTATCCAGCCCCTCACCTTCGAGGCGTCCGAAACAATAGACGATCTGATGTGTGCCCTGATCGACGACGTCGATCTGATCATAGCTTTTACGGACCCACAGATAGCGTGACTTCGACCAGACAACGAGCTCTTCAAGGCTGCTCATGACAGCATCCCCCGGAAAGGTCATCGTAAAGCCGGGTGCGAGAAAGCTCTTCGCCTTTTCCAGATCCCGGGCCTCCATCGTGCGCAGGAAGTTATCAACCATCTCAGCCGGTTTCATCTGTTCACCTCTTCCTCTGCTGCCGCGTCTGCGACCGGTTCGCCACTTGCTCTGTCTCGGAGTGAAAGCCGGACACAAACCTTTCCCATGCCACCATGGTCGAGGCCCGTGTCATAACAATCGAATGTCTGCCAACCACTACTGACGGGATGCGCGCCCAATGTCGCCCGGTCAGCCGCCATCAGCAATGCCGGCTGCAGGCGGGCCAGCATACCCAGACAGAGATTCGCCGTCGACTTGTCCGGATCAAGAATGCCATCCAGCGAGAAGACGTAAGTCTGGTCCTTCTCGACGAAGTTGGCGCAATGAATTGCCGAGGTCACTGTTGCCACCAGTTCATAGCGGTCTTTCCATTCCGGATGTCTGAACGCCCGGCGCTGATCGAGATTAGTGGCCATCAGATGCCTCCCTGTCCGGGGGCCGGATCTGTCACAACCTCGTGCGTATCCGAGCGTCTCAGATAAACCAGCGTCCGGGCTTTCGACGCGCCTTCGTCATCTCCGGTATCACCGCATTCATAATGGTTCCAGATACGTGTCAGCGGGTTGAGGCCTTCAGATGCCCGGTCAAAGGTCATGTAGAAAATTGGCAGGATGGGTGCCAGCATATGCATGCACATCGGGGCATCACTCTTCTCCGGCTTTATCCGGTGACGCATATCGAACACCGTCTTCTGGCCCGGAGAAACACCGCATCCGCATCGCTCATTACTGACGACCTCGACGACAACTTCATAATCGTCGAGCCATGTCACCCCGAGATTCCGCCGTCCGGACAGCAGGTTTTTCACTTCCGGTGACATCCGGTCGAAATCTTCCGATGACAGGTCCAGAGCCCTGGAAAGCGGCTCGCGGATATCATCAAGACCATCTTCCTTCAGATGGTCTTTCGGATAATGCGTCAGCTGTTTACCCGTCATGCCGGTTTCTCCGCACTGATGACCGTCCAGGGAAATCGCCAGGCCCTGTTGTTATTAAGCGCCCCGACAGCTTCCTCGAACGGTTGAATACTGATATTCACAAATCCGGCGTCCGACAGTTCCTGCTCGATATCCAGTTCGGCAAGCGGCGCCATATAAGGCTCATTATTCCGGCGGCTGTGACTGTAATGCATGAACCGCAGAAACGGGTCCGGCAGCAGATAGAAATCCAGATGTGACATCCGCCCACCCGGCTCCAGCAGCCGGAAGCTTTCAGAAAACAGGTCTCTGATGGCCGGCGGCGGCATCTCATGCAGCAACATGGTCGACGTCACCACATCGCAGCAACCGTCGTCCAGACCCGTCGCTTCCGCAGAGGCCTGCCGGAAACGGATATTTCTTGCCTGCGCTTTTGCCGCTTCCGTCGCAGCCAGTTTCAGACAGGGAGCAGAAAGATCGACACCCACAACATCCGCGTCACGGAAACCTTCATAAATCGGACGGGTCGATTTTCCGAACCCGCATCCGAGATCAACCACACGGCGCGCGTTCCCGATTTCATTCAGCAGGATGTCAGCAAACCGATAATGCAGATCCTTGTGCGACCCGCCCAGCATTGGCGTGGTGGAACGCGCACCACGTTCATAAACAAAGCCCGCAATCTCATCGCCATAAACGCCACCCGGATGCTGATGAATATCAACACTGGTGTAATAAGCCGGCAGCTCCAGATCATCATCAAGGGCCAGCAGACTGTCTGCCCCCGGCGCATCCAGCATCGCAGCCAATTTGTCCCGTTGCTGGTCATGCCAGGGCTGAAGCCCGTATCTGCCGGAATATTTAAAACGCTGCAGGTGACGTTCCAGCCAGGCAAAGTTCTGATACAGCACATTGTCGGCCATCAATTCGGCGACATCTTCCGCATTTTTTGCGGGCTGGGGAGCTGTGCTTTGCCGCTGCCTGAACTCCTCACGCAGTTCAGGGTACAACTGCGTGGTCCAGTAGATCTTTGCACCCAGCAGGAAATCCTGCGCTGCAACGAAGCTTCTCCCATCAATCATGGCCGGCACCCTTGATGAAGTCGTTTTTATATGTCCTATATTAATAACATTATCTCATTCAAAATGGCTACGAAAAGGACATGCCATGGCTGATTCATCAAGTTCTCTCGACTCTGTGGAAGAAGTTACCGCACGCCTGAAGTCCCTGAAGGACAAACGTGGATATCTTCTGCCGCACCATGGTTTGCTGGCTGTGGCCGAGCCAAGCCTGCTTGAAGCTTATGATCAGACCTACACTGCGCTGACACTGACACCGCGGTCACTGTCTGAGCATGCCAAGGAATTTGTCTGGCTGGTGATCCTCACCTCGACCGAGGAAGCCATCGCAACCCATCATATCAAACGTTTCAGGGATGGTGGCGGAACCGACGAGGAACTGGAACTGGCAGTACGGCTCTGTGCTTACGCCATGGGTGTCGACCGTTTCGAATTTGTCGCTGAACACTGGAGCCCGCACCTTCCTGACTACGATGCCGAACGTTCCTACCGGGCCGGGGTTGATGCCATCGCAAAAGACTATGATATCCCGAAAGGTCTGATCGAAATGGCGCTTGCAGCAACGCACACCTGCCATCGTCAATGGTGGGCCCTGAAGCTTCATATCGCCGGCGCCTACCGGGAGAAAGTTCCGGAGCGTGATCTGGCTGAAGCCATCTCGCTCACCATGTTCCCCGGCGGCGTTCCCAACTTCGTCGATGCGGCAGACCACTGGAAAACAATGATTTCCGCCGGAGAAGTCTCGGCATCCCCCACCTTCAAAGCCTGGGCCGACATGCCCGGCCAGGGTGGCTATGACGAGTCTGTTGGCAAGGGGCCTGCCAGTTAACGCAGCGCGCCTTTGGATTGCTGCTGCCCCAGCAGATTACCGAGGAGATGTTCAACAAAGGCATCTCTGTCCGCCGCGGATTGAGCCCTCTGCGCTTCAGAGGGCTCAGCACCGAGAACAGCGCGACTGACAAGCCCCTTATCATCGAGTTCTGCTTCCAGCGCGCCAAGTCTGTCACGCAGCACATAGACTTCCGTAGCCAGCGACATCACGACCCCCATCAGCCGGTCAATCGCCGGGTCATCAAAGAAAGTCTGTTCCGGTCGTGGTCCGTTACTTCCAGTTCGTTCTGACATGTCTCACCTCCGGTTGAACAAAGTGATCCAACCGGAAGTCGGGAACAAGGGCAAGAGTGCTTTCCCGCGCTTGTCAGAACAGGCCCTGAATCAAACCTTCCTTATCAAGGTGAATTTTCTCGGCTGACGGCACTCTGGGCAGACCCGGCATTGTCATGATTTCACCGCAAACCACGACAACAAACTCAGCACCTGCCGACAGTCTGATCTCCCGGATCGGCACCGTGTGCCCTTTTGGCGCGCCCTTCAGGGCCGGATCCGTGGAGAAACTGTATTGCGTCTTTGCCATACAGACCGGGAACCAGCCGAAACCAGCCTCTTCAAACTGTTTGAACTGGTCGCGCACCTTCTTGTCGGCGGTGATATCCTCAGCTCCATAGATTGTCTGCGCAACCGTCCGGACCTTCTCCCACAACGGCAAGTCGTCGCCATAGAGCGGCTTAAACTGCGCGGCTCCGCTGTCAGCGATTTCTGCAACCCGTGTCGCCAGCGCCTCCGTGCCGGCACCACCTTCTGCCCAGTGTGTGCATTCATAGGCCTCAACCCCAATATCACCACAGTAGGTTCTGACAGCCTGAACTTCTGCCGCACTGTCGCCGCTGAAACGGTTTATCGCGACAACGGCTGGAACACCAAACTGCCCGACATTTCTGATATGCTGGCCCAGATTCTCCAGACCATCTTTCACGGCCTGCACATTCTCGGAACCAAGATCACTTTTTGCCACGCCGCCATGCATCTTGAGAGCGCGGATCGTTGCAACAATCACCACCGCAGCCGGTTTCAGTCCGGCTTTACGACATTTGATATCAAAGAACTTCTCTGCCCCCAGGTCAGCCCCGAATCCCGCTTCAGTGACGACATAGTCCGCCAGTTTGAGCATCGTTTTGGTCGCAATGACGGTGTTGCATCCATGTGCAATATTGGCAAATGGTCCGCCATGAATGAATGCCGGGTTGTTTTCCAGTGTCTGTACAAGATTTGGCGTAAGTGCGTCTTTCAGCAAAACCGCCATAGCCCCGTCGGCCTTGATATCACTGGCCCGTACCGGCTCCCGGTCCCGTGTGTAACCGACAATGATATTGCCAAGGCGACGTTGCAGATCAGCAAGATCTGTCGCAAGGCAGAAAATTGCCATGATCTCGGAGGCGACCGTGATGTCGAAGCCATCTTCCCGCGGGAAGCCGTTTGCCACGCCACCCAGACTGTTCACAATAGAACGCAGCGCCCGGTCATTCATATCCATGACCCGGCGCCAGGTCACCCGGCGCTGGTCGATACCCAGTTCGTTGCCCCAGTAAATATGATTGTCGATCATCGCCGACAGAAGATTATGAGCAGAACCGATCGCATGGAAATCACCGGTAAAATGGAGATTGATATCCTCCATCGGGACAACCTGAGCATATCCACCTCCGGCCGCCCCTCCCTTCACACCGAAACAGGGACCAAGGCTTGGTTCACGCAGACAGATCGCCGCTTTCCTGCCGATCCGGTTGAGCCCGTCGCCCAGACCAACCGTTGTCGTGGTTTTTCCTTCACCCGCAGGAGTTGGCGTCATCGCCGTGACAAGAATCAGCTTACCGTCTGGCCGGTCTGCCAGGCCTTCAACAAACTCGGTTGAAATCTTTGCCTTGGTTGGACCATAGCGATACAGGGCCTCTGACGGGATGCCCAGCTTCGCACCAATTTTCTCGATAGACTGCATGTCAGCAGCGCGTGCGATTTCGATATCGCTTTTGACGTCATTTCCCATGAAACCCTCCCGGTTAATCGCGAATACGCTCCTTGGCGTACTCGTCAGCAGTAACCGTGGTGTATCATGATAGTTTCAATCGCTGCGACAGAAGTTTGTCCCGATGCGCCAGCGAGGGCGCATTCACCCGGCTTTGGCAACTTTTGACAATGCCGTATTGGTCATGACGGCATCGCTGGCCGCAGACTGTTTCCCACCGGACTTAGCAAAGATGACTCTCTGCGGGATGATGATACGGGCCGTAGTCCCCGAACCCTTGTTGCTGGAGAGAGCAAATTTCCAGCCCATCATTTCAATCAAACGCATGGTGATCGGAAGACCAAGCCCGGCCCCGGCCTGACGATCAATCATCGAATCAATACGGCCCCAGGGCTTCATCGCTTCCTCGGTTTCCTTCTCAGTCATTCCGACGCCATTATCGCTAACAACAAGGATCAGATTTTCACCATCATCAGAAATCTCGGTCGAAATGGTGACCCGCCCTCCGGACTTGGTGAACTTAATCGCGTTAGACATCAGGTTCATCAGGACCTGCTGAAGCTTCAGCTTGTCGGCCTGAATTAACGGGAAGTTCGGGGAATAATGCGCCAGCAAGGAAATATTCTTTTTCCGCGCCTCTTCGGCCAACATCCGGATCATCTCGTCAATCACCCGGGAGGCATCGACCTTCTCCAGCGCAACAGGCGGCAGGTTCGTTGCCGCGGATGATGTGTCAATCACCCCGGTCGCAACACCAAGCAAAAGCTGTGCAGCATCATATATAGCATTGCAGTAGTCGCTATGGCGTTTATCTGACGAGTTAAGGTCCGGCGTATCTCTCAGCAATTCCGAATAGCCGACAATCACATTGAGTGGATTGCGGAATTCATGGGCAAAATTCGCCATCTGCAGGGTTACAGCCTCGGAATCCGCCTGAAACCTCCGCATCATGACGGCGATATCATCTTCCAGCCTGGCAACGTCGCTCACCATGCGCCCGATCCGATTACGGAGCCGCTCATTCTCAGCCATCAGCTCATCTATTGAAACTGTGGAGTTTGCTTTTGTTGCCGGCTCTGACAAGATTCAAGTCCCGTATACATTTAATAAAGACAGGGCTCGATCCAGAGTCCCATTCAACACGACACCACTATTATACTACCGTTAATGAGAAAGCTTCGATATCGGAAAATACGTAGTAAATTCCGGGAACGGCAAAGCCGCCGGAAGACAGAGAACACAAGAATATCCATACCCGGAGGCGCTCCGGGCCCGCCTGATATCACCGCCCTGATGAAATATCAGCCATTTCATCGACAACAGGTAAGAAACTCAGCGTTCGCGATATCCAGCCCGGGTTTGCATCAGAATGGGATAACTGTTCCAGCCATCGCAACCGGCTGGCAACCAGCGACCTGAGACACTGGTCATATTTTCTTCGGTCCAGCATGTCGGAAAACGCTGATATGGTTTTCGGACCAACAATACCATCAACCTCCAATGGTATCTTCAAACTATCGGAAAGCTCTTTCTGAAGCATGACCGCAGAATTGCGGACACCGCTCATAACAGCGATGTCGAACAAGAACTCGGGAAGAGACAACGCCGCCCCGGACGCCTGACAGAGCGAGGCAATCTCCGGCAATTGCAGCGGATCAAAGAATATCTCACGGTAAATTTCAGCGACCTGTCTTTCCGTCAGTTTTCTGACATCAGATGGCAACTCCGGCCAGTGATCGTCAAGCTTCAGAGACGAAAGTAAACGTGATGATATTCCCTGACTGGTCGCACCCCCCGGGTCATCACTCTCCTTGCGATGAACAAATCCACCCTCGCGCTTCAGTAGATTTACCAGAAAGCTGTCAAAGACCTGATCTGCGGACAGAACAGTCGGAATGTCAGCTTTTGCAGCAAACGGGGGCGTATCATTCAGGAAAGCGCGATACAGAGGCCAATTCCCGGGGTAGCGAAATGTCTCCCAGTGGTCACCGACCTCATAGGGGTTATCTCCCCGGGTTATTGTCTCCAGTTGCTCAGCCCAGTCGGCATAGACCGGGGCATCCAGGTCCACATCAATCCAGTTCCCGGGAGCCTGTTCTGACAAACCGTCATTACCGATACAACGGCCTGAGTCCGGGGCAAAAACATCACCCAGCCGCTCCAGAACTGTATCGTCAGGACAATAGATATTCAGAAACCGGGTCTCTGTGGACCTGACGGCCACGCGTTCGGCGTTACGAACATAATCCGCTCCGTTCCAGAACATCACTTTTGAAACCCGGTTTGCGGGCAGTTTCTCCAGAGCACAATTCGCAACCCGGCTGCCAAGCGAATGCGCGACGATAACTATCTCACCATCATAGAGGGAGAGGATCTGCGCCAGCGCCTCACCCGCCTGCCTGGCCAGACCCCAGGCCCAGCCGTAAGTTGTCCAGTGCCCGGATCGCCAGGCAGACCGGATAGCGGAGAAGGACCGGGGTGCCGAGTACCAGCCAAATTCGATATACCCCCTCTTCCCGAGGGCCCGTTTCCAGATCGGGTACTGATTCTGGAACGGATTATCCAGTCCAGTTGTCATCGGATCAAATGAGTAGCCATGGATCAGAACAGTAATGGCTGTCGGCCAACGCGATATCTCCAGCCTTTTCATTTCATCAATCGAATGAGGCTGAAAGCCGCTTCCAGGCTGTGATTTCCAGAATTGGTTTTTAGAAAAAATGACTTCCATATTTGGTTCTCCAGACACAAAAAAACCCGCTCACCGGCGGGTTGGACAGGACTGTATTTTGACTTCAGAACAGGAGAGAGAGCATCGCCTCAGTGCCGGAACAGAATCCGGGGCTCATTTGCTGTGCTGACCACCAATCACATGATCGACCAGCAGGTTCATGTTTGATGAAATCTCAACAAGCGAGCCTTCAAGACGTGACAAACGCGCGTTGGTTTCATTTGATTGCGCCTGAACCTCATTAACCCGGTCCCATAACCTGAGTCGTTGTTCGATATGAAAGGCCCGGGATGCTGCCCGCTCGGCAAGAGCAGCGCTGATTTCACTTTCCAGAGAAGACACCCGTCCCTCCAGTCCGCTGGCCCACCAGATCACCGACGCCGATTGCAACAGCAAGGCCGCAACAAGAGCTACCGGAATACGCCGGTCCATTTGCCAGTTCGCTATACTGTCGTTCATTGGCCGGCCGCCATCAGAGAGTCCATCATGTCCCTGTTCCTGATTGAGATGATGCTGCGTCCTCATCTGCGCTGCCGGAGAGATCAATGCTGATTTCCTTCAGCATTTCGAGACTGACAGCCGCATCAATCCGGGCGGCAACAGCCGCTTCCCGATCGAACGCTTCCTGAATGTGACTTCCTACCTCTGATGCCATACGCAGCGCATCCGTCCTGCTGAGACTGATATATCCGTCCGGATGTTTCCAGATGACAGACGCCGCCTCGTCCATCTGGCTGACCCGCAAATAGAACCCCCAGACCCGGACCTGACTGTCTCTGTCTGTCGGGACTGAAACCTCCGGGCCGGAGGACGGGGAGAACGTGATTCCCCCGGTTTCCAGATGATACCGTTCCGCCGCCAGCAGTTCCTTCAGTCGCTGGCGGGCCTGATCGAGAGACAGGTTTTCGATGACATAAGAAAGCTGCTCGGCATCATTATCCCGGAGCACCGGTCCGCTTTGACCGGTGATATGTTCCCATGGATACAATGCCGGTTCTGGCTGAACCAGGACCTGGCGGTACGTGAACCCGCCCTGTTCCACAGGCAACGAGGTGAACCGACCGGCAATACCCGGCACGTCACCATTCCTGAACAAGCCAACGAGTTCACCGTCGGCGTTTCGCTTGCTGATCATCATGTTGTATTCCTATTGATTTGAGCTTGAGAGATATTTGAAGCCGGATGGCTGCGGCACATCCTGAAGCACCTGTTCCGCTCCGGTCAGAAGCGTCGCTGTCGCGGCACTGTCCAGAGTGACCGCGAAACGCCAGGAAGTGCCGGTTAATGTATAGGTATGGTTGGTTCCCAACCCCGGTTCATCGGTGGTGCGGTAGGTAAAGGAACTGTCGAACCAGTAATTCAGGCCGCTGGAAACATCATGCAGACCCAGCCAGAGTTTCCCGTGATCCGCATCAAAGGCGACAAGCATATAGTCGCCGGAAGTGAGTGAAACGGGCCAGGCGCTTGTAATGACCGTATTGTTGTTCTCTGCATAGATCGAGCTGCCGCCCGGATTCCAGTAGGTACCCCAACCGCCCGCAGCATCGACAAATGCGCCTGGCGGTGTTGAAACAGTCTGGTTGACGATCCCGAACTTGATCTCGCTTGCCCCTGTCGACGGAATAACAGCAGCAAACCATCGGCCAGAAGTGACAGATTGAGAAAGTTCAATACTGTCAGATGCCTTGTTCCCAGTTGCCAGAACGCCGGTCTGCCCGACAGAAACCGTGTCAGCATCTGCCAGGTCGAAAATGGCAAATTCACCCGCCTGATTTCCACCGGACGGGACATCAGGTATATCGATCCTCTGATCATCTGTGGAGATGTTGGAACTGGACATGACATGCAGACCCCGCTGACCTGCAATGATCTCCGAGAGTGTCGAGCCTTGGAATTTCCAGATGTCACCCTCTGATCCGAGCGCCAGGTCAGAAGGGTCAACAGGCATTCCCTCGCTACTGTAATAATCAGAAACATCACCAAAGCCCTGACCGTCCTGATAGACCAGAAGTGCGACAAGGGCCTCTGACGTGACATTGCCTGCTGCGAACCTGCCAATGAAATGTTCACGGGCAGATCCGGGATACAGATCTGTATTTAACGCCGGATAATTTGACGTTGCGAATGAAGTAACCTTGCTCCCGTCAACATAGACAGCCAGCCGGTCCGTGCTGACAGCCTGCGCCGTATCCCAGACAAAGATGAAGTGATGCCATCCCCGGTCAGAAATCAGTGTCGTCGCAGTTGAGGTAAGACGAAATGTAAAACCAGATCCGTTATACTGATAGAAATCGATTGCCCCACCCTGACTCGCGCCACAGGCAAACTGCAGATTTCCGGACGACTGAAAGACCGTGAATGGACGGTAGTCATGGGTGCTTCCGTCGAACACACCGGTTCCGCGCATCCAGAAGCTGACAATACCTTTTTTGAGTGACGTCGGAGAGCCTGACGGCGTGAATTTAAGGTATCCCGCATCAGACTTGTTAAAAGCCAGACTGTTGCGGATCACCGGCCCGGCAGTACCGGCGCAAGGCGACGGCAATATCAGGCTCATGATCCCAGCCCCGTTATCAGCAGCACATGAACGTCACCGAATGAGCGGTGAGAGAACAGGTGAACCGAGTTGGCAGAATTGTCGTAACTGCCGACGACATGATCATAATCACTTGTGTCTATTGTGTAGCCACCGGTAGCATTTGTCGTTACCAGAACATCACAGGCACCGCTGCCGGAAGACGGAGCAGCCAGTGTAAAGCTGCCGGTAACCGTCAGCGTTTTCAGGTGCTCTCTGGTCAGGTCAATCACCGCTGTCGCTGTTCCGCTGTCGCCGAGCTCCTCCAGATCCGTTGTGAAACCCGCCGTCAGATTATCGCTCGTATCTGCCTTGAGGATATCGGCATCGGCCGGTTCAGCACCAATATCAGACAACAGCTCAGGCCCGGAGGCATCACTCCAGTTGCCTCCCTCATATTTCAGGAGGCTATGTTCTGCGACCGGCGAGGAAAGTACGGGGGCAAACTCCGTCACAGAAGACGTCACCTCAACCGGTTCAATAGCCGTTCCATCAGACGAGAACCGCAGGAAGCGATAGGCCACCGGGTCGTTCAGCGTCACCGCATTCCCGCCATAGCCAATCGGCAGTTTGATCGCCCTGTTAAGTTCCTCCGTCTGCTGCTGGTTGATCATCGTCAGTTTGTCGAGAGCCCGCTCATGGGTTTCCGCGGTAAAGGCATCATTCTCGACATAATCAGTCTCCTGCGTTATCGGCAGATTGCGGATGATAACGATTCCATCTCCTGAATCCGGCTCTTTTCCAGCCTTGAAGGTTATCGACCCGCCACTGGCATCACCGGCTCCGGAGACGTCATAATCAACGCCTTCCGTCAGAATTTCCTCAACCCCTGCGGGGTTTCTCCGAACAACACGTACATGAGATGTTTCGAGAAAATAGAACGGCACAACAAATACGTACGGCCCTGAATTCGCGACATAGCTGCCGCGACTCTGATCGCTACTCACAGTCATGAGCTGCTCCTGCTAAGTTTCTAAATGGAATGGATATCGCTCTGCGGACTCCCGCTTCAGGCATAGCCCGGAATCAGGGAAAGAACTTTTTCTTCAACTCATCATAGAACGGCTCACCGTACTGTCCGGCGGTCTTGACGACTGAGGACGCCAGCAGGCTTTCACCTGCCTTGCCCGCAGCACTGGCATCTGCCTGAAGTGAATTTGCACGGTTCGCAGTCTCCCATCCGACAAGTCGGGCATCGAGATCACCTTCTTTGAGGATGTTCAGCTGAACTTCAGCAGGTGACCCTGATATCTGGACGCCGGACGTCGCATAGCGGACCCTCTGTCGGGCTGCGTCCGACCGTGTTTTTCGTCGCAGCCGCTCCTGTTCGACAGCAGCCTTCTGCGTCAAAAATTCGCTCTGTCGTCGATAGCCGTCAGCCGTCGCCTTCGATTGCTGATATTGTCCGACCGCACTCATAATCGTGCCTGCCGCCATCAGCGTTTCTGTAACGCCACACATTATCAGTCCTCCGTCGTTGTCAGATGTGGAATGATGGCGAGCAGATGTGCCGGCAGAGGCTGGTCCTGAACGACCGTGACCTGACCGGCACTGTCCCAGCCGCCATTGAATGAAACGCTTTTCTCGCCTTCGAAGAAGGGCGGTGCACCATCCATCGGATCGCCCGCCCGCCTGAAAGGAATCACATCAAGTTCGGATTCATTTCGACCGATCTTCAGTCCAAGAGTGTCACGCAGGCGCACCACCACCTTGTGGATCCGCTTGCGTCGCCCCTGGGATGTTCCGTCTGCAGCCCCGGCTTCCGGGCGCAACGTCCGGACGACAGCCTTGTAGGGCAGGCCCACGTGAATAACAGCAGCCTGACCGCCATTGGCGAGAGACACGGCGCCACCGGTAACAGTCTGAGGCGGGTAAACCGCCGCGTCACCCAGGATGGAAACGACCTCTCCCTCGATGTGATCCAGTCCCTGCACGGAAGTTGCCAGCAATCGGACACTGCCACCGGAAACAAAGCTATCAAATGCCGTGCCATCAACGGTAGCACCGGCAGCTGTTGCCAGTTCGAAGCTGTCAGTTGTCGGGTTGACTGCACGGAATGTTGGGCCATTCAGTTGCGACATTCCGGTAATATCCGAGAAGCGGACAAGGCCATCTTCCGGAATGCCATGTCCGGCAGCCGTAATGACAACCGGGTTGGCCGATGTCGCCCCCGTTACGGGAACTGCCGTCGCAATGTAGGACAACCCGCTATCAACAAAGAAAGCTTCTTCGGCACCGCCTTCCAGTGTCACGGAGTCATAAACGGATGTGAGCTGCTCAACATATCGCCGGGAAACACCGTCGATGGTCCTGCGGACGATCAGCCAGGGTTCATCACGAACAGTCCCCGGAACAACCACAACACTTTCGACAAAACCATAATTGCGGTCTTCTGACTGACCGCCGAGATGGTGCCGGTGCCAGGCAACAACGTCCTGATCCCGTTCATAGGTCATGCCAACCAGCTGGCCATCATTCAGGCACATCCAGATAATCGAGTCCGGGTCCTGCGCGTAGGCGATTTCCTTAATTCCGGAACGTGTCATATGTTCGCTGAGCAGAGACAGATCCGGAGAGACGAACCGGTCCACATCAAAACTGTAGACAAATTCACGGATGCGCCGCCGGTTACGGCCAATGAACAGGGTAACGGCACCGGTCTGCACCGGCTGAATGGCAGCAGAGCCAAAAGTCGTGTGTCGCTTTCCCTTCACGCTGTTCGGCGTCAGCGCCTCATCAACACCGGCACCGGCCAGCGTCCGCGTCGCACCCGACGTTCCGATCTGTAACTGCTGGTCTTCAGCAATCCATCGGATCGCGTTCACTTGCCCGGCAGAGATCGTAAACTCAAGACCGTCATCATCGTCTGAGCCAATCGTCAGGTCCTCAAAATCACCGGTTTTCGAGAACCACAGCGTCTGTGGCTGGTCAGGTGTTGAACCCCAGCCAAGCCGGTCTTCGTAAAACCCGACAACCCGCGGATAATTGCCCTCCTCCCAGTCGGAGGGCTCGCCTGTAAAGCTTATCTCCTCCAGTGACCATGACCCGTGCCCGCTCCGGCTTAACCGTCGCGGCGGATGGTCCTTGTGCGCGAGATAGAGGATATCCGCCGACTGGGTATAATGCAGGTCTGACAGGTCTTCATGACCATAAGGGGAACCCACTTCGACGACCATGTCGTCAATGAAGCGCACATCATCGAGCGCCGGGGTTCCCGCACCAAAAAGAAAGCGGATATGAAATGTCTCGTTTCCTTCACCCGGTGTGAAGGCACGGGTATGGAATCCTGCCTGACAATCGGTGTCTTCAAGAATGTCACTCCCACCAGCCGTCGTCCCTATTCTCAGGGTCAGAAAATTGCCGGCAGATCCGGTGACCGTAAAAGCCAGCACCACTTCCGCGTCAGCAGTGGTGACCGTTACCGATTGTGTCAGCGTGCCGGTCGCCGAGAAGGCGGCGGTACCATCAGACTGACTGACGGTGCCGCCAACTGTCCAGCCGGTCAGGTCCGTATCGAAACCACCATTCACCAGCGCCGCATCGGTATCCTCGACAAACACGGAGCCACCATCGCGCATGAAGCGGAAGTTCCGGTCACCGGCGACGATGACATAGGCTTCTTCCGTGGAAAATTCGAAAGGCAGCAGGCGGGCGTTCTTGGTGCTGTCCTTGACTTCCGCAACGAACCGGGTGCCCGGACGAACCGTCAGCCCGCCATGCGGCAGAACGATCCAGTTCCGGCAGGTCTCCAGCCCGGTTGCATACATTGTCAGGTCAACCCGCGATGATAACCGGGGGCTTAGCTCTCCGCGTGAAAAGGAAGGCTGAATGGGAACTGCTTTCACCATCAGTTTCGCGCCTCCAGCCAGCTGGAATTCTCAACGGGACTGATGGTGCCCTCCACACCATCAATGGCGCGGGCTTCTCCCAGTTTGTCGAAATAGGTCTGGCGGGCATCAGCCGCGAGTGTCCGGCTGCCGGTCAGGTTATAGCCGATCTGCCAGGCCAGCCGGGCGGCGACCGCGTCCACCAGCAACGGATCAAAATCCGTCGGGTCCGTCAGCCGCCGGACATAGATGATATCCAGCGGGGCCTCTGCGTCGGTCAGTACGCGGCGGCCTTCAACACGATGGGCAATGGTGCCTGTATCGTAATATCCGCCAACAGTCAGTGGCAGCAGGCGAAGACAATCCGCCGGCAACTGATACTGCCGCGAAAAACCGAACGCCGGTGCTTCTGCCATCACTGGCAAACGGGCCCGTGCAAGCGCACAGTTCCAGGGATGAGACCGCAGAACAGCGTCTCGCATGGCCGGATAATTCCGGTCACAGAGCCGCGCCTGCTTTGTGTTGTCACTGAGGTCTGCAATGGCGTAATCGCCAAGCAGGTCCAGCGACAGACGGCAGATGCCGACAATCGAAGTCATGACATGAACCTTTCCTGCAAAAGAAAGGGGCGGGAAAACTGTGTTCCCCGCCCCCGGTTATCCGATCAACGCCGGTGTTAATCGACGTAGGTAACCATCACCGTAATCGTTCCGTCGACGGTTCCGACCGTATCGCCGGTCAGCACAAGGTCATACCATTTGTGCGGATCTGCGGTTTCACCGAGATCTTCAAAGACCCGGTTTGCCGCCAGCTGGATACCGCGCTGCTCAAAGGCAACTTCGGTTCCCGCCGTACTCGCAGATGTGAGATTTACGCCTGTTGCATAAACATCGTCATCCGCAGCCGCACCGTCATCAATATCATACAGGCCCACGTCATAAGCCGTGCCGTCCGTGATTGCCGTGTTGAACAGACGGATGGAGGAAATCCGCCAGCCTGACCAGACCCGGGCAACGCGGTAGGCCGAGCCGTCTGAATCAGCGGCCAGCACCGATACGGTACCGACCATCTGGCGCAGGCGCCCTCCGGCAATATAGGAGCCGGTGAAAACCGCCGGCTTCGCATCCGCATTGGTCAGTGCGGTTGCCTTGGTATTTACAACTGCCATAAGTCAGTTCTCCTCTGGTTTACGCTTCGGCGCATTTGATTTCGACAACCTTGCCTTCTTCCATCCGCACTGCGCCGACATCCATCGCCGCATAGACCTGGGTGGAATAGGATTTGTCGGCCCGCTCGGTGACCTTCGCCGTCACACCCTTGCGTTTGGCCAGCAACATGCCGTTGCGGGACCAGACCGGAACACGGCGATAGCCGGAACCGTCGGTTTCAAGCCGTTCGATACCAATGAAGCTGAAGCCCATGAATTTCACCACTTCACCTTCGTCGAGCTTGTTGACCAGGGTGTAGTCACGGTTGACGATTTCATCATCGTTCAGCAGGTCTTCGAACTGCTCTGCCGTAATCGCACAATAGAGCTGTTCGTCCGGATCGACTTCGTTCTTGCGGAACAGTTTGCGTGCAGCTTTCAGCTTTGCCGCATTCAGTCCGACATCTCCGGAACCACCGTTACCGACGGTGACCGCGATGGACTGCCCGGCGGGGAATGTCGCCGAACCGTCGGCTTCCTCGCCGGTGGTTGCATCGGCGAAGAACGCCTTGATGATCTCGTCATCCATTGACCGGTTGAGCGCATACATGGCGTTCTGGGTATAGGCAGAGGTCGGGTCGCCAACCAGTTGCACCTTGTCGGCCTCGTCAATCAGGTCGGCCCATTCATAGTAGCTGGCAAAAACCCAGCGTCGGTCATGCGGTGTTTCAATCAGCGGGGTATCACCATGGCGGGTGGTGCGTTTCAGAGCGGCTGTCGGACCGATCCGGTCGAAAGCGCCTTTCTTGCCCTGCAGGGTTTCCATACGTACTGCCGGCACAAGGCGTGCCGGTTTCTGCTGCAGCAGGATGTCGATCGTGTTGCGGTATTGCACCGACCGACTGGTCGTCACTTGATTGGACATGAATGTCCTCCAAACAGTTTAAGTCTCATGAGGGAAGGTTCTGTTCGAAGGGTTTGCCCGCGGAAATCGCGGACCCGTCTCAGCCAGTAGCGCCGGCCTCAGGCGGCCCGTCTGTCCGGGCGGTCAACCGGGACCACAGAAGCGGTTTGTCCGGTAAAAAGGGATAAATGAAAAGGAACGGGCGATAATAAAGACAGGCAGTCCCCTGCCTGCAATTATCCCTCACCCTGAGCCCGTTTCAGAATGAGGGAAACAACAGGATCTCCGACAACGGGTTAGCGGCTACCGGTTCAGGTCTTCGAGGATTTCCCGGATAATCACCCGAACCAGCGGCATCGCCTGTTAACCGGGTTATGGAGGGGGCAGAGGCGAATTTACTCGCCGTCGAAGGCGCGGGCATGAAGGTCAGACCAGCGACGGACCGCATCCGCATGGCCGGGCTTGTCGCGGTCGGTCAGGCGGTTCAGAAAATCCGTATCCGCCGACAGACGCTCGATTTCTGCCCGTGCGCCCAGCTTTCCGGCCACCTTGTCACCGCCATCCCCGATCATGCCGTCTTCGGCAATCAGTTCACCGGCGCGGGCGAAGGCCCGCATCAGCCGCGGGTCACCCTTCAGACCCATTGCCTTCAGGGCATCTTTCAATGGCGCACCACCAAACGCATCGATGGCGCGGCCGGCCAGCTCGGCGTTTCGTTTATAGGCCCCGCCCCATTCCGTCTTCAGTTCGGATTCTGCGGCTGTGCGGCGCCGTTCCTGATCTGACTTGTAGGATCTGGTCCACTGGCCGATATGGCCGACATAGGCATCGTGCAGCTTTTGTGCCTGACGGGCATTCAGACCCGCATCATGCGCCCAGCCGCGCATCAGATCGGCCATCTCGGATGAATAGGCGAAATCTTCCGGCAATCCTTCCGGCATGGAAAATTCATAACCGGCCGGTGATTCCGGTTGTCCCGCTGCGCGATAGAAACCGTTCCAGGCCGCCTCGTCCGCGTCCGGAGCCGGCACCTGAATACCAGCCCGCTCACCGAGCTTGCGTTCCAGGTGGCGATAGCTTTCCACCATTGCACCGGCATCCCGCCAGCCCTTCGCAGAGACGAAAGCCTGAACCGGCTCCTCCAGCCCGTCAGTCCAGCCTGCTGCCGTTACCGTGGCCTGATCGGTCGAAGACCCGGTGGTTTCGGAAACGGGTTCTGTTGCTGACGGATCAGTCACGATCATATCTTCTGCCATGTCATTCTCCTTGATTCAGATAAAAAAAAGACCGCCGTAAGGCGGTCCGGAGGATAATTGTCCGTTGTTGCTTGCAGAGCATGACCCTGAAACAGGTTCAGGGTTAGGGGAGAGCCGGGGACTGAGCGATGAAGCTCTCTTCCCCGCTAAAGGCGGTCAGGCATCCGAAGGCAGGGCGTTACCGGTACATGCTTTCATGATATTCCGGCGGGGCCGGGCGTTCATCGGCGGGAATGTTGAAATGATCACAGATCTTTTCCTGATCCCGGGGAACGATAACCGTAACATCCCGTTTCGATAATTTGCCATCGCCCTCGACAAGTTCAAAAGGCATCTCCCAATCCACTATGGAATAAAACCACTGGGTTCCCTTACCGGTCGTACAGCTGCGATATCGATTCATTGCTATCGCATACTGAAATTCGAGTTTCTTCTCGCCACCAACGATGTCAAAAAACCTGTCCATGATCTCGGAGGTGCAGGCAAAAAAGAAATAGTCCTCACACGAGGTTGCGATTACCCAGCTCTCGGTTTCATCAAACAGCAAAGTAAAATCACCATTCCGGAAGTCTTCATCGAGCGCGGCAAAGGTATCCCAGGCAACAAAGGGATCCCCCTCAATCAGTGCCAGAAATTCGCCAAAGGAATCCGTCAGAATGCAGACCGTGCTGTCAGGTCCCACATCGGCCGCCCTGAACAGGGCACTGATCCAGGTCGGGTTTTCCGGGTCAACCACGTCATCTCTCTTTTGTCCTTCAACAGGAGGAAAGGCATCCATATCTTCCAGAATACCGACATCAGTACAGTCAAAAGCAAAGCTGAAGCCGACCTTTTTCCATCCCGGCTGTAGGAAAGAAATATCCTTCTCGGGATGTTCTTTCTGATTTACCAGTCGTCCGGCACGCTCAACCCACGGTGCCATCTCCACCGGATCATCCGTCCGTAAATAGCTATGATAATCCAGATGCTTTACTTCCATCACTCACTCTCCATACCTGATTTTCATGCGCGGAAAGTTACCTGACCTGACTTGCCACCGCTGCGGTGATCACCCGCTAAATGCCTTCAGGCATCCGAAGGCAGGGCGTTACCGGTACATGCTTTCATGATATTCCGGCGGGGCCGGGCGTTCATCGGTGGGAATGTTGAAATGATCACAGATCTTTTCCTGATCCCGGGGAACGATAACCGTAACATCCCGTTTCGATAATTTGCCGTCGCCCTCGACAAGTTCAAAAGGCATCTCCCAGTCCACTACGGAATAAAGCCACCGGGTGACTTTACCGGCCGTACAGCTGCGATATCGATTCATTGCTATCGCATACTGAAATTCGAGTTTCTTCTCGCCACCAACGATGTCAAAAAACCTGTCCATGATCTCCGGGCTGCAGGCAAAGAAGAAATTCTCATCAGACGACGTTGCGATTACCCAGCTCTCGGTTTCATCAAACAGCAAAGTAAAGTCGCCATGCCGAAAATCTTCGTCCATTGAGGCATAGACATCCCGGGCAAGAAAGGGGTCGCCCTGAACAGGGCACTCATCCAGGTTGGGTTTTCCGGGTTGATGGCCTGATTTCTCAATTGCCCTTTAACAGCCGGATACGCATACATATCTTCAAGAATACCGACATCAGTACACGCAAACCAAAATTTGAAGCCGATCTTTTTCCATCCCGGCTGTAAGAAAGAAATATCCAGATCGGGATTTTCCTTTTGATTTACCAGACGAGCAGCACGCTCAACCCATGGTGCCATTTCATCCGGATCATTCGTCCATAAATAACTTTGGTCATCGTCATATTTAATCTGCATCACTCACTCTCCATACCTGATTTTCATGCTCCGAAAGTTACCTGACCTGACTTGCCACTGCTGCGGTGACCACCGGCTAAATACCTTCAGGTATCCGAATGCAGCGCGTACCGGTACATGCTTTCATGATATTCCGGCGGGGCCGGGCGTTCATCAGCGGGAATGTTGAAATGATCACAGATCTTTTCCTGGTCCCGCGGCACAACTACCGTGAGATCCCGTTTTGCTAGGTACCCGTCCCCTTCAACCAGCTCGAAAGGCATCTCCCAGTCGACCATAGAATAAAGCCACCGGGTTCCCCCGCCCGGGATTTCCTGACGATACAGATTCCTGAGAATAGCGTACTGATATTCAAGTTTTTTTTCTCCGCCAACCAGATCAAAAAATCTGTCCATAATCTCCGGGGCGCAGGCAAAGAAGAAAAAATCTTCACTCGAGGTTGCGATTACCCAGCTCTCGGTTTCATCAAACAGCAAAGTAAAATTGCCATTCCGAAAGTCCTCGTCGAGCGCGGCAAAGGTATCCCAGGCAACAAAGGGATCCCCCTCAATCAGCGCCAGAAATATGCCAAAGGAATCCGTCAGAATGCAGACCGTGCTGTCAGGCCCCACATCGGCCGCCCTGAACAGAGTACTGATCCAGGTCGGGTTTTCCGGGTTAACCACGTCATCTCGCTTCTGTCCTTTAACAGAAGGATAGGCATCCATATCTTCCAGAATGCCGACATCAGTACGGTCAAAAGCAAAGCAGAAGCCGATTTTTTTCCATCCCGGCTGTATGAAAAAAGCATCCTTCTCGGGATATCCTTTCTGATTTACCAGTCGTCCGGCACGCTCAACCCACGGTGCCATCTCCACCGGATCATCCGTCCGTAAATAGCTATGATAATCCAGATGCTTTACTTCCATCACTCACTCTCCATACCTGATTTTCATGCGCGGAAAGTTACCTGACCTGACTTGCCACCGCTGCGGTGATCACCCGCTAAATGCCTTCAGGCATCCGAAGGCAGGGCGTTACCGGTACATGCTTTCATGATATTCCGGCGGGGCCGGGCGTTCATCGGCGGGAATGTTGAAATGATCACAGATCTTTTCCTGATCCCGGGGAACGATAACCGTAACATCCCGTTTCGATAATTTGCCGTCGCCTTCGACAAGTTCAAAAGGCATCTCCCAGTCCACTACGGAATAAAGCCACCGGGTGACTTTACCGGCCGTACAGCTGCGAAATCGATTCATTGCTATCGCATACTGAAATTCGAGTTTCTTCTCGCCACCAACGATGTCAAAAAACCTGTCCATGATCTCCGGGCTGCAGGCAAAGAAGAAATTCTCATCAGACGAGGTTGCGATTACCCAACTTTCGGTTTCATCAAACAACAAAGTAAAGTCGCCATGCCGAAAATCTTCGTCCATTGAGGCATAGACATCCCGGGCAAGAAAGGGGTCGCCCTGAACCAGCGCCAGAAATATCCCAAAGGAGTCCGTCAGAATGCAAACCGTGCTGTCCGGCCCAACATCTGCCGCCCTGAACAGGGCACTCATCCAGGTCGGGTTATCCGGGTTGATGGCCTGGCTTATCAATTGCCCTTTAACAGTCGGATACGCATACATATCTTCGAGAATACCGACATTAGTGCGCGCAAACCAAAATTTGAAGCCGATCTTTTTCCATCCCGGCTGTAAGAAAGAAATATCCAGATCAGGATATTCCTTTTGATTTACCAGACGAGCAGCACGCTCAACCCATGGTGCCATTTCATCCGGATCATTCGTCCATAAATAACTTTGGTCATCGTCATATTTAATCTGCATCGCTCACTCTCCATACCTGATTTTCATGCGCGGAAAGTTACCTGACCTGACTTGCCACCGCTGCGGTGACCACCGGCAAAATGCCTTCAGGCACCCGAAGGCAGGGCGTTACCGGTACATGCTTTCATGATATTCCGGCGGGGCCGGGCGTTCATCGGCGGGAATGTTGAAATGATCACAGATCTTTTCCTGATCCCGGGGAACGATAACCGTAACATCCCGTTTCGATAATTTGCCGTCGCCTTCGACAAGTTCAAAAGGCATCTCCCAGTCCACTATGGAATAAAGCCACCGGGTGGCTTTACCGGTCGTACGGCTGCGATATCGATTCATTGCTATCGCATACTGAAATTCGAGTTTCTTCTCGCCACCAACGATGTCAAAAAACCTGTCCATGATCTCGGTGGTGCAGGCGAATAAGAAAAAATCTTCACACGAGGTTGCGATTACCCAACTTTCGGTTTCATCAAACAGCAAAGTAAAGTCGCCATGCCGAAAATCTTCGTCCATTGAGGCATAGACATCCCGGGCAAGAAAGGGGTCGCCCTGAACCAGCGCCAGAAATATCCCAAAGGAGTCCGTCAGAATGCAAACCGTGCTGTCCGGTCCAACATCTGCCGCGCTGAACAGGGCGCTCATCCAGGTCGGGTTTTCCGGGTTGATGGCCTGATTTCTCAATTGCCCTTTAACAGCCGGATACGCATACATATCTTCAAGAATACCGACATCAGTACACGCAAACCAAAATTTGAAGCCGATCTTTTTCCATCCTGGCTGTAAGAAAGAAATATCCAGATCGGGATCTTCCTTTTGATTTACCAGACGAGCAGCACGCTCAACCCATGGTGCCATTTCATCCGGATCATTCGTCCATAAATAACTTTGGTCATCGTCATATTTAATCTGCATCACTCACTCTCCATACCTGATTTTCATCCTTGGTTCTCGGGCACCTTTTGCAATGCGCTCACCATTCAGGGATTTCGGAAATTTCACATGAAGTTCAACCGTTTTACCTTGCGAGCTACGTCTTCTCCACATGATCTCTGTTCCATCAGGTGCCCGGAATTTCTTCATCTCACGGATATCCTTCCCGGTAACGGGTTTAACATCAGCTTCCGACAGGCCATAGGCCTCACGCAACCGGTGAAAGTCCTCCAGGGATTTTCTTTCGCCGCCGCTTTTCACGACATGGACAAAGGTGTCTCCGCCCTCGTCTGTATCAACCATCTGGTCGTCAAGAATATCAACCAGTGCATCTGCCAGTTCTTCGCCCGGAAGTTCCCCCAGAAAATTCCGCAGCTGATCTTTTGACCGTTCATTGCTGAAATCACGGAGAGAATATTTCCTTCCGCTTTTTGTGACGATTTCGACGCTTGAATAATAAGGAACCTCATCAAGCAGTGGCGGCGGAAAGGGGGACGGTTCTGCCGGGACAACCGGGCCGCCGCCGGGCAGCACCGGTGTTTCCTGCCGGTCGGGGACAGGGGTAACAGAAGGACCGGCATCGACAGCACCACCCGCCGGAAACGGGGGAATCTGGGCCGGCGGTCTGGCCGGGGCCATACGCCCCGCAGACTGATTTTCCCCCGGCGCCTCACCACCCGGCGATTTCTGTGTCTCATGGGTGAGAATACCCCCCAGTGTGAGCGCACCCAGCAAAGCTTCCCATCCTGCCACCGCCCCCAGCGGCAGGGCAGCCATCTGCACCTCACCTGGCCGGGGGGTAGTGTCTCCGGGGTTTGCAGGCCCTGGCATCACAGACCAGTCATCATCCGCAGCGGTCATCAGCGGCGATGAATCGATCTTCGCCATCCGGTCCATCTGTTCGACCGGGTTCATCCGCTCAGTTTCAGCTTTCCGGGAGAGGCGTTCGACGACGAGTTCACCGAGCGCCCGGCGGCGACGGCTGTCCGGGAAATCACCGCTGTAGTCTGCAAAAACCTGACGCTGTCCGTCCGCGTCATCGGCGGCTTCCCACTGATTGAGAAAATCCTGCGCCCATGACCGGTCTTCTTCCGGCAGACGCATCGGTTGAGGGGCAGGCATGCGGGCACGCTCTGCAGGGCCCTGTGCATAGCTCATGGCAGTTTTCCTTATTCAGACAGGTTATGGAGGGGGGAGAGCGGTTTTCGGCGGGGCGGTGTTTTCTGACCAATGCCAGTTGAGAACGATCCTGAAACAAGTTCAGGATGAGGGGGGAGTAAGACGTGAAGCCGGGGGCTGATGGATCGGAATAAAATGAACCTCTTCATCCTGAAACGGGTTCAGGATGAGGGGGAGTAAGACGTGAAGCCGGGGGCTGAGGGATCAGAGTAAAATGAACCTCTTCATCCTGAAACGGGTTCAGGATGAAGGGGAGTAAGACGTGAAGCCGGGGGCTGAGGGATCAGAGTAAAATGAACCTCTTCATCCTGAAACGGGTTCAGGATGAAGGGGAGTAAGACGTGAAGCCGGGGGCTGAGGGATTGGAGTAAAATGCCCCCCTCATCCTGAACTTGTTTCAGGATCGCGTGGACCTACCCGCCGTTCTCATCCTCTCCATCGTCAATCAGACGGGAGAGGCGGCGGTCGTCCATTTCGGCCAGTGACTTGATACGCAGGAAAACCCGGCGCTTGCCTTCCTCATAGGCCATCGCCGGGGCGTCGCCGGGCGGAATGGCAACATTCCAATTGCAGAAGGCAGCGAGGTCAGCCAGCACCCGCTCTCCGGAGGGCCCCCGGAAGCAGTCGCGATAGGAATCCCGGCGGCGGATAAACAGGCGGCGGAGGCGCTCACTGATATCAGACATCACCGGCATCCTTCAGCGCCTGAACAGCAGGTGCGGCCTTGCCCGCCGCATCGGCCATACCCATCAGCGCCTGCATCTGGCCGGCCTGTGCGGCTTCGGCCTGCTGACTTTTGCGGCTCGCGGCCACATCCTTCAGCGGACGCAGGAATTTCAACGGCATACCGTTGATTTCGGCCAGCCCCCGCACCGTGGCATCGGCGTCCAGATTGTCGAAAACCTCCGGCTTGGCCGGGGCTACAGCCTGCAACGCTTCCAGCGTGCGCAGCGTGCCGACCCCTTCCTCAGCCCGCTGCATCCGAGCCAGTGGCGAGGTATAGTCGATCTCCAGTTCCTCACCGGCGATATGCGGCGGCGGCTCCGGCAGCAAACCTTTCCGCCCGAGAATTGCCACCTCCCGTTCGATCAGCGGCCCCAGCAGTTCCGATTGTTGTCGCCCGACCGCCGGACCCAGCAGCTGGGCTTTCTCCTGTGCCCGTTCCAGCACCTCGGTTGCCGTCATCGCCGGGCTGTCGACAAGGATCTGGAACAGGGTTACCCAGAAGCCTTCATTGATCGCCTGACGGCGGCGCTCCATCATATCCAGTCCGATATCCGGACGGCCACCGCCGCCGATCGGGCGGATCATCTCCTGCCCCTGCGCATTCACCCCGCCGGGGTTGAGCGCACCGGGGTTCAGGTTCGGGCGGCCCATCACCCCGTCCGTATAAATGCCGAGCGGCGGGTCGACCATCTTCTGGGCTGCGCGCAAGGTCGTCTTCGCCATCTCGTTCAGCATCTTGATATCGGGAAGCGCAAACATGGCCGGCCCGCGACCATAGGTCTCCCGAGGGGTCGTGGCGAAACGGGAGACATGATAGGGCATCTCGTAATAGCCGCCGCTATGCACGATATGACGGCTCTCGATTTCCACATACCAGCTGTCGAAGGCCCTGCGACCTTCCTTTGCAGCCGGCTGCACCGCATGCAGAAAAGCGAATTGCTGGTCTGCATCACTGTCTTTCTCCAGCGCACGGGACAGTTTCGGCGACAGCTTTTGCTCACCCCATTTCTGCGCCGCCTGCCGGGCCGACAGTTCAAACCGGCGATAGACCGTATCCACCCGGCCCGTGAAATCGGTCTCCAGAAAACATTCACCGATATGCAGGGCACGGTAATGGATCGGCGCCCGGTCGAACCCCTCTTCCGTATAGATCACCTGGGTGCCGAAAGCACCGAGGCTGACATAGGCCTCATGCAGGTTCGAGGCAAAGGCCGCGAACGGACCATACCGAACCCGGAACAGCAAATCGGTTACCTGCTCCAGCCAGCGCTTTGCCGTGTCGTCCTCCTCCAGCGCCGAGCTGGCAAAGCGCAGGCTGTGCCAGCGTGAGGAACGCGGTGTCAGCATGCTTTCCATCGCCGAGGCAAACCGGTCGAGCGCCAGGGCGGCTGTGGAATCGAATATCTTGTCCGTGCGCTTGTCGCCTGCGGTATTCCGGGTATTGAAATCCGCCTGACGGGGCAATACCCGCTCGGCGATCTCCTGCCAGTGGTCGTCCCAGACCGACCGCTCTGCGGCCAGCCGGTCAAGGCGCTGAATCAGATCATCGGCCTGTGACATATGTGGTTTGCTCCTTGGGCTATATATGAAAAAAGCCGCCCCGAAGGACGGCCTGATGAAGCGGTGTGATCGCTGGAAACGAGAAGTAAACTCAGCCCCGGCCTGGTGTCGACAGGGCAAAACGTGACCGGGTATGGCTATTCCTGTGACAGGAATTCCGGTGGTACCGCAGCGGTCAGCCACACGCCGTTGTCGGAAAGAAAGAAATCATGCCCGACAGCCTGCATGGCGGCGGCATCAATTTTCAGAATGACCGGTTTGCCCCTGCGGGCACCGACGGCCCGGGCGGTTTCCGTATCAGCCGACAGATGCAAATGCTGCCGGCCGCCCGGTTTCAGCCCTTCCGCCAGTATCGGCCGCAAGAACCGATCTACCGTACCATGCCAGAGAACCGGCGGTGCGGCGACAGCGGTGAATTTCAGATCGACCTTCAGGCTGTGGCCCTGCCGGGCGCGGATTTTCGTTCCCGTTTCATCAAAGCCGTAACGCTGCTTGTCATTATTGGCAACCACCCGATCCAGCCGAGCGCGGTTGATCACCTTGCCATCACGGGCCATCGCCGCCAGCAGCTCCTCGACATTCGCCCAGCCTTCCTCATCCAGGGTCAGGCCGATCTTCTGCGGTTTATGCCGCAATACCAGCGACAGGAATTTCGACAGACGCACATCATCCATGTGGCGTATCCTTGTTCAGTTGTTATCTACCGGGTTATGGCGGAGACAGAGCGGTTTTTGCAAGAACCGGTGAAGGCCTTTGCAGATTTTCAGCAAGACAGTACAGGATCAATACCCCTGACCTGACAGCATCCACCCGGACCCGCCGGAAGCCGTTTCGGGATAAAGGAAAGGATACTGAAGGAAATACCGGGGTCAGTACCCCCAGCCGTCGAGCCGGGTGATCAGTTCTTCCGTGTATCCGGTGATCTTTGAGAGAGCATCTTCCATGCCCTTGTAATCGCCCGGGCCGTCGGTTCTCAAATACTCAAGCGCCTCGCCGGCTGCGCGCTTCAGTTCAATGACATCCTCGCGGGGGTATTCATCCAGATATAACACGAGGCAAAGACTTTTATTCTGGTGAGCGGACAGATGTTCATATAGCATATTCATTTTCGGTATTTTTATATAATCTAGTATTTCATCAAAAATATATTCTGCATATGAAAGTCTACAGAACCACATATTTTCATAATCAGCATTATTAGATGGCAGAATATGCAATTCCATTGCCATGACATTCTCCTTATTTAAGAATAAAGACCTTTGATAAGTCTATATTTCCATGCTGTGAGAGAAGGTTATTAAAGCGATCCAGATCCTTGCCGCTCCAGTTTTCTGCATCAATAGCAAAAACTATATCCGGTTTTCCTACGGCACTCTTACTGATGCGAGATACGGCATACTCGGGCGTCCAAACTGATTTCTGCCCTTTCGGGGCTCCCTTCAGATCATATTTCATGCCTGTAGAAGGATCATAGAGATCATATCCCGCGTCTTTTGATCTTTCGAGCTTCGCACCGAGCTGTCTTTCAAGCCTTTTCGCCTGTCGGGCCTCATGTGCCCGAAAGCCCTTGATTGCAGGATCATAGGCAATATCAGCCAGCTCCCCGAGCTGTTCCCGTGTCGGATTGGCATCATAGAGTTCATCGGCATAGGCGCGGAGTTCATCAATACTCTCTGCATGTTTCTTCAACTTCCGCCGGTCTTTCGGTTTGGCGGGGTCAAACCGGGCAGAACCAGGAGACAGTTCATACAGACGGTCCCGGAGGTCCGGGTCACTTCCGCCAACCGGATCAGGGAGTTGATCTGTCTGATGGTCATTCCCCCGAGGCTCCGTTTCCCCGGTGGGTGACTGCTCATCCCGCCGCCCCGGATCATCCGGCTGTCCGGAAGGCCGGTTGCCCCTGACCGGGTTGCCGGCCCCGCCCGCCGTTGCCATGGCGAGGCCGGTGTCCGGGGTGATTGCATCGGCCTGCCGGCCAGGTTTCCGGGCGTTACGGGCGATGAAGCCGCCAAACAGCCTGACCAGTTTCGCGGCCTTGCCGACGAGGGGAACGGCCCCCGCACCATCCAGCAGGGCCAGGGCGGCATTGCCCGCCGCCTCGCCGAAATCGCCGCGTTCCCAGGCCGCTTTTGCCTGCAGGGCCGCTTCATAGGCCTGCAGGGCAGAGATACCTTCACCGAGGCCGGGGATCATGCCTGCGGCATCGATCAGCGCCTGTTTCTCATCCTCCGTCAGCCTGTCGAAATCCTTGTCGAGACCGGCCCCGGCCAGCAGTGCCTCAATGGCATCAACCGTCCGGAACCCGGCTTCACCGAGGACATCCCCGGTTTCCGGATCACGGATAACGGCCTTGCCGTCCTCATCCGAGATATCCAGCGGCCGGGATTGCGGCGGCAGCTTCGAGATTTCGTCAAGCTTTGCGCCGGTCTTCGCCTTACGGTCCGGGTCGCCATAGCGGTAGCTGCCGTCAAGGGCGTCATTACCGGCGCCGCCGTGAAGCCTGTCGCCTCCCGACGCAGCGGATTCAGCCCGGACAGCCCGCGGTGCCGGAGCCTCTGCCGGGCCGCTGCCTGCTGCGGGGCGGGCCGGTGAGTTACCGGCAACGCTCAGGGAATCTGCGACCTGCGCCAGCTTCTGGCGGCTGGCGGCGAGGATCGGGTCATCTGCCGCCGCCTCGTCCGGCAACAGCAGTTCCAGCGCCGCAGACAGATCAGCGTCGGCGGTAATGTCGCCCGCCACCGCGCTGCGGGCCGTCTCCAGCGCCTTGTCCGGGCGGGCCCCACCCCGGACCCAGGCCGCGGTCAGCAACAGGCCCGCCGTGGTTGCCGGCGGCAGGTCGTCAAGCGCCGCCGGGCTTTCGCCCAGCAGATCAGCGGTCAGTTCTGCCAGCGGGGCCAGCGCCGCCGCATCACCGGTGCGCCAGACCGTCAGTATCTGCCCCCGCAGCGGTTTCGGCAGATACCCGATACGCGGCACGATATCGCGGGCAACCGCCAGCGGGTCATCATCAAGACCGGGCAGCCGCTGTTCATCTTCGGAACGCAGGTCGGCGAAGATACCCTGTTCCGCCCCATCCGGCTGCAAGTCAGCCGGGGCCAGCTGTTCAAGGGTTTTCTTCCACCAGAGATCAACCTGACGGCGGTGAACTGTATTCGTCCGGTCGAACCCCGACGGGTCGCGCAACAGACCGGCCCCCTCCGCGGTCTCGCGCCATTCCAGGGTCCGCCGCTCCAGCGCCGTCGCCTGTTCACGGCGCAGCAGGGTCAGCCGTGCATCATCCAGCAGGCCCTCCTGCTCTGCCCGGTCCAGCAGACCGAACAGGGCCTCCGGGTCGGCAGAGCCGTCTTTCAGGCTGCTGCGGAATGACCGTTCGACTGCCAGACCACGGGCCTGCTTGATGGCGCGGGTACGGGCGAGGTCCTGACGCAGCGACCAGCCGAAGGCGGCGCGTTCATCCGCATCCCGGATCCGGGTCGAGGTCGCAGCCTTCTCAACTGCTGCATCCAGCTTCTCGCCCCCGCCGCCGGCCTCGCCAAAGGCCTCGACACCGGCACGCAGGGTCTGGCGGATCTCTGCCGCCTTGCTCCGCTGTCTGACGATTGCCGTGCGGCGGGCAAATTCGCGACGGGCCTCCTCCGGCAGGCTGTCAGCCAGCGCCTTGCCGGCCAGCGCCTGCTCCGCCCGCGCTGCATCGCCACGGGTCAGCGCGGAATCCAGATCGGCAGCAGCGGCCATGCCCCGGCTCCATTTGCCGAGACTGCCCAGCGCCTCATCCGGCAGGGCACCGCGCAGCAGCTCGATCCGGCTGAGCGCCTCGCCGGTCAGGCTGTCCGCATCCGCCCCGGCGCTGCGCCCGCCCCGGAACAGGCCAAGAAGGTTTTTCTGCAAGGCCTGCAGGGCCGTCCCCGGACCGGCAGCGGCATCGCCGTCGTGCCAGGCAGCCGTCGCGGAGCCCAGAACAGAATCCGCATTTTCACGGGCAAACTTTCGGGCGCCTTCACTGACATCTTCGGGAACCGAACCGAACAGTTGCTCGACAAGG
This sequence comes from Alphaproteobacteria bacterium HT1-32, assembly GCA_009649675.1. Taxonomy (NCBI): domain Bacteria; kingdom Pseudomonadati; phylum Pseudomonadota; class Alphaproteobacteria; species Alphaproteobacteria bacterium HT1-32. The sequence goes on from WJPL01000001.1 coordinate 239,287, forward strand.
CGACCGGCATCCGCATCGAACTGGCGGCTGACATCATTTGCCGGGGCGCGGGTGACCACCTGTTCGGCGACACCGGTCAGGCCGTCATTCAGCGCCACCTCGGTATCCAGCATCCAGACAGCATCACGCAGTCGGGACTGCCGGGCTGAATCGGCGGAAACTTCCGGCATGACAGCCACGCGCGGCGCAGCACTGTCCGGCCCGGAGACGGGGGGAACACGAAGCATCAGCTTCTCCTATGTTTCAGGAAAGGGTATGGGGACCGCAGACGCGGTCTCGTCAGCCCGCGAAATTTCGGGCGACAAAAATCGGAAAAAAACCGCCAGATGACAGGCCGGCGCAGGCTGTGGAATCAAAGATATTGTCCGTGCGCTTGTCGCCTGCGGTATTGCGGGTATTGGAATCCGCCTGACGGGGCAGCACCCGCTCGGCGATCTCCTGCCAGCGGTCGTCCCGAACCAACCGCTCTGCGGCCAGCCGGTCAGGGCGCTGAATCAGATCACCGGCCTGTGACTTATGTGGTTTGCCCTTGGGCTATATATGAAAAAAGGCGCACCGAAGGACGGCCTGACAGATGAGAAACGAATGAAAACAGGACAGCTTAGATCTGGTTTTTAAACGCGTTCAGAACCAGCGGGGAATTTGCTGTTGAGGATTCAGCCTGCCGGGCAGGTAATTCCCCCCTGAAACACAGTCGTGAAGATTTATCTCTGACACGTTATTTTTTGACAATCACGTAAAACAAAAGTCTCAACAAACAAAGTAACGGAAATATAAAACAGAAAAAAATCAGGGAAAAATATGTTACTGATAACAATATTCCCACCCACAGAGGGTTACAATAAACACCAGGTCCATAGGTGTTATGCAGCGGAATGAGACCGCCACCCTCCATCGGTATTACACAAATTTCATCTATTACTCCAACATACAACCAGAATATTAGAAACAATACACTCAAAATCAGACTTGTGCATCCGCTTATTGCAAACAACCAGCGGATTGAACCCACCTTCTCTCCGAATATTTTTTTGTACATGCTTGTTCCTTCAACTGCTGTAATCACAAATATAATTGATCTGTGGTTTCACGATGGTCATCCGATGATTTGTTCAGGACACAAAGCATCGACAATGCTTCCGTGATCCGGTCTCTCCGAAAAGTCAGCTGTCCATCTGCAGTTGCATGTAATTTTCATAATACATAATGCTCTGACATTACTTTCTCAGTCTAATTCTTGATAGTATGTAAACTAATACTCTCAATAAACAGAATAATGGAAATAAAATACATAAAAAAATCAACGAAAAATATGTTACGAATAACAATATTCCTACCCATCGGGGGTTACAATAAACACCAGGTCCGTAGGCGTTATGCAGCGGAATGAGACCGCCACCCTTCATCGGTATTACACAAATTTCATCTATTGCTCCAAGATGGAGCCGGAATATTAATAAAGACATACACAAAATCAGGCTTACGCACGCGCTTGTTGCAAATAACCAGCGAATTGAACCCACCTTCTCTCCGAATATTTTTTTGTACATGCCTGTTCCTTTGACTGCTGTAATCACAAATATAATCGGCCTGTGGCGTCATAATGGTTACCCGATGATTTATTCAGGGCACAAAGCACCGGCAGTGATACTTTTTTTACCCGGCAGACATTGACTATTCAGTCGCTGTCATCTGTCTGCTCCCATGCCCTGGACTCATAGACCTGCTGAACATAGGCACCCAGTTCAACGGTCTCCTCCTGACCAAGGTAATTCCATATGGACGCCACAGCTTCGGCCGTTGGATTCTCCAACCGGTCGGCTATTCGTTTGATCAGGATTGTTGAAGCCTCGATGTTCTGGGCCGGATCATAGAAATCAGCCTTCCCGCCAAGCAGCCCTCCCCATATTTCAGGGTTGATGTTCATTGGCATGATGCTGTCTGACAGTTTCCAACGATCTGCAAGGTCATTGAGGATGTACCAATGCCCCCTGGCGTTTTCCATAAACATGATGGCGCGGACAAGGTCAGCATCAACACCGTGTTTCTCAGACATTTCCCTGATCAGGTCATCATGCTTGATGACGGCATCGACACCGAGATGCTTTCGTTCCCAAAGCACTGTGTCCGCCTTGACGTCTTTGTTCGGCTGATACCTGAATATTGCCGGTGTATCATTCAGGATACTCTCTGTTCGTTCTTCCGGCATCGTCAATATCGGTAAGCCATCCTCATTCGAGATTTCGTCAAGCTTTGCCCCGGTCTTCGCCTTACGGTCCGGGTCGCCATAGCGGTAGCTGCCGTCAAGGGCGTCATTGCCGGCACCACCGTGAAGCCTGTCGCCTCCCGACGCAGCGGATTCAGCCCGGACAGCCCACGGTGCGGGAGCTTCTGCCGGGTCGCTCCCTGCTGCGGGGCTGGCCGGTAAGTTACCGGCAACGCCCAGGGAATCTGCGACCTGCGACAGCTTCTGGCGGCTGGCGGCGAGGATCGGGTCATCTGCCGCCGCCTCGTCCGGCAACAGCAGTTCCAGTGCCGTCGCCTGTTCACGGCGCAGCAGGGTCAGCCGTGCATCATCCAGCAGGCCCTCCTGCTCTGCCCGGTCCAGCAGACCGAACAGGGCCTCCGGGTCGGCAGAGCCGTCTTTCAGGCTGCTGCGGAATGACCGTTCGACTGCCAGACCACGGGCCTGCTTGATGGCGCGGGTACGGGCGAGGTCCTGACGCAGCGACCAGCCGAAGGCGGCGCGTTCATCCGCATCCCGGATCCGGGTCGAGGCCGCAGCCTTCTCAACTGCTGCATCCAGCTTCTCGCCCCCGCCGCCGGCCTCGCCAAAGGCCTCGACACCGGCACGCAGGGTCTGGCGGATCTCTGCCGCCTTGCTCCGCTGTCTGACGATTGCCGTGCGGCGGGCAAATTCGCGACGGGCCTCCTCCGGCAGGCTGTCAGCCAGCGCCTTGCCGGCCAGCGCCTGCTCCGCCCGCGCTGCATCGCCACGGGTCAGCGCGGAATCCAGATCGGCAGCAGCGGCCATGCCCCGGCTCCATTTGCCGAGACTGCCCAGCGCCTCATCCGGCAGGGCACCGCGCAGCAGCTCGATCCGGCTGAGCGCCTCGCCGGTCAGGCTGTCCGCATCCGCCCCGGCGCTGCGCCCGCCCCGGAACAGGCCAAGAAGGTTTTTCTGCAAGGCCTGCAGGGCCGTCCCCGGACCGGCAGCGGCATCGCCGTCGTGCCAGGCAGCCGTCGCAGAGCCCAGAACAGAATCCGCATTTTCACGGGCAAACTTTCGGGCGCCTTCACTGACATCTTCGGGAACCGAACCGAACAGTTGCTCGACAAGGCGACCGGCATCCGCATCGAACTGGCGGCTGACATCATTTGCCGGGGCGCGGGTGACCACCTGTTCGGCGACACCGGTCAGGCCGTCATTCAGCGCCACCTCGGTATCCAGCATCCAGACAGCATCACGCAGTCGGGACTGCCGGGCTGAATCGGCGGAAACTTCTG